>CAUZJQ010000072.1:0-16811 GCA_963580095.1 Lentisphaeria bacterium
TCGCGGGTATCGGCGGTTTCTTCCGGCTCGTTTAGAGTTTCCTCGACTTCGAGTTCCTTGGCGTCCTCATGTTCTGGTGTTATTTCCGCTTCGGCGATCTCAACCTTGGTAGGGGTCTGTTCGTCGGCCTGGGTTTCTTCGACGACCTCCTGGACGCGTTCGATCTCTTCAACCTCGGTTTCAATTTCTTCGACCTCGATCTCTTCGCGCTCGAGCGCTTCGGCGGCTTCGAGTTCCTCGGTCATCTCAGTAGGTTCCAAGGATTCTTCGACCTCGAGTTCCTGGGTTTCATCGGTGACTTGGTCTTCGATCTCGACTTCCTGTTTCGCTGCCTTGGCCTCGTCAGGTGTTTCCTTCTCGGCCTCGAACTCGGCGACTTCGGATTTGATGCGTTCTTCATGCACGTGTTCGTCGCTGATGATGGTTATCGTCGTGACGACTGGTGCTTTGGCCTGGTCTTCTTTGTTCGGATCGACGCGGGGCATGATAAGTAGGAGGACGCCGGCGTGAATGGCCAGGGAGGCGAGCAGGAAAATGGCCCGTCGATTACCGCGGACCGCCGCCAGGATGATGAACACCAGAAGCACTGCGAACAGCACCAGCAGCCACCACCATGCGTACTGCGATGTTGCGAAATCGGTAAGTGCCGCGCTGCTGTCGTCGTCGCCGAGAGGCTCGATATGCCGATCGATCTCTATTTTGTAGGGTACTTCGACAGGTTCGAGGCGTTCCCCGGTGACGGTGATGGTGCCGACCCACTCGTTGCGTACCAGCGGCACTGCCAGACGCATGCGGAGTTGCACAGGCACAGGTAACGTAGTTGCAGCCAACTTCGGAGTATCGATCTGCAGTCCCGCAATGTCCGTGGTTATTTTCAGGTCGCCTTCGCCGGCTGGATCGAGCGCAATCTGCAGCACTGCGCTGATGTCGATGGCTCTTGGGTTTTCTGTAATCCGCGAGTCGGAAAGCGTCGCAACGATACGGGGTGCGGCGACTATCACGTGGAGGGGAATACGCCATTCTCGGTCTCCTAATGACAGGGCAATCGCTGTCGTGCATTGGCGGCCGGCGGAGATGCGGTCAGCGGCTGCCTGGACCGTCAAAGCGATGCGCTGATTCTTCCGCGCGTCGCCGTCGAGCTGTAGCGTGATGCCCGGTGCGCTGGCCTGCTCCAGCCATGCTTGCAGCGGCTCAGGGGATACCGAACTAATCTGCACTTCGACGGTTGCCTCACCGGATTGCCCGGGATACAGCGGCCCGATGGTCAGGATTTCGGTAGAGGCCCAGTAAGTCGTGGTGAGGCTGCTCGCTTCGACGTTCTCGATCTCGACGTTGGTGGCGTCGAAGAGGCGATTGGTTTCGAGCTTTTCTTCGATGGGGCGCAGTTCCGGGCCGACTCTGTTTATGTCGGACGACAAGACAGCGGCGGTGCCATGGCGATCGTAATGCAGCGCAGCCGTGCGTACGAAGGTCTGGCCATCGACCGTACCGGTCACCTGGATTTCCAGTCGGTATTGCCCGGCCATTTGCGTCGTCGGCACGTTGATGCGGGTGAAGCCGTCGACGGCGGGTGGCGTCGTTGTGATTGCGGTGGTCGTGCCGTCGGGTTTACGGAGTTCGCAGATGGTCTCGACGCTGTCGCAGAGGCGGCGGCCGAGCAGGTAGGCCCAGGCTTCTAGGTCGGTGCCGGCCGGCGCCTCACGTACGAGTTGGACAGTCCTGAGTTTGAGATCCGTAGCGGCGATGATCTCACAGCCGCTCTTGCCGTCGCCGTCAAACTCAATGCGCTGCGGCCCTTTGAGTTTGTCGGGCACGGCGTAGTTGGTCAGCTTTGGGTTATCCTGTCCATACAGCGTCTCGCCGTTGAACCTTGCAGCATGGCGGCCGCTGACCGGTACGAGCCGAACGATGACATTGTCCATAGTCGGGTCGATATGAAACTCGAAATCGCTGTCATCCGGAATCGAGTGGATGCGCCGGGCAACGATGTCCGGTTCGTCGAGCAGGTGGAAGACCTGGACGAAGATGCCGTTGAGCTGGTCGGCGGTCGGGGCGTCGAAAAACTGGCCGTTGCTCTCCCCTGCGATCCGCGAGAGCAGTTGCTTGTCGGCTTCTTGGGAAAGACCGATGCTGTGGACGGGGGCTGCCAGTTGGTTGAATTTTCGGTGGGTCTCCCGGTATTTTTTGACGCTGCCATCGGAGAGAAAGAGTACTGCCTGGCGGGCTTCTTTTGAGCGCTGCAGGACGCCGTGGGCGTCGTTGAAGGCCTTGTCGAAGTTTGTGGAGGCGCTCGGCTTGAGGCGGCGCAGGTATTTCTCGAGGTTGCCGATTTCGTTCGGCGGCGTCAGCGACAGGAGAACCTCGGACTCGGTCTGAAAGGCGACAAGGGCGATGTTCGCAATCTGGTCGCTGTGGCGGGCGAGTTCAATGAATCGGCGTACGGCCGTGATTCTCAGGTTGTCTGGGTCCGTCTCCTTCATGCTGGCGGAGGCATCGATGACCAGGACCACGTCGATCCGGCTGGAATCGAAATCGCGCTTGTCGTGGATGGGAAAAGTTAGTATTTTTCCGTCGTCGTCGGTGACTTGGGCGACGACGCGGAAGCTACCGCTGTCCAGCAAATCAATGGCGCCGCAGATCTGAAACTCGGCGTTTCGGTTCTGGCGAAGCAGCCGTGCGGGGACGTTGACGGTTGACTGGTCGCGGAGATTCTGGAGTTGGAACACAGGGGTCTGATATTGCTGTGCCGGATCGAGCTCGAGCGCAGCGGAGAGCCAGAATTCCTCTGCGACTGCGGGATGCGCTACGCATGCTAACAGCAGCATCGGCGCCAGAATATTTATCGCGCATCGGCGCATCACTCGATCTCGTTGACGATCCGCTGTGTCAGAGCTTGGTTGTTGATGCCGAGTTGCTTGCACAGGTCCATAACCGCCATGACCTGGCCGTGCCGGGCGTTCGTGTCACCGCGGATTTCGACGCTGGTCTGGCCTTCCTCGACTCGTTGTTTCAGGTCTTCGGATAGCTGTTCCATCGATAGAATATCCTGCCTGACGACGATCACACCGCCCTGGCGGATATTGATGACGTATTTGTCACTCTCTTTCGTGATAAGATCGCCCGAACGTCCTTCTGGCAGTATGATTTTGTGATCGCGTTCTTCGGTGTAAAAGGTGGTGGATACCAGAAAAAAGATGATGAGAATGAAAATGATATCGATCAGCGGCGTTTGCGGAATGTCGAAAGACTC
Organism: Lentisphaeria bacterium; assembly: GCA_963580095.1. Lineage (GTDB taxonomy): Bacteria > Verrucomicrobiota > Lentisphaeria > JABSQK01 > CAJWLW01 > CAJWLW01. The sequence goes on from CAUZJQ010000072.1 coordinate 3,251, forward strand.
GCTCTCATGGGCTCGACGACGGATCATGGATAATGGGGGGTAGCGGTTGATGGTTTGACGCGCCTTATACAAGATAAGACGCGCGACGGCACGATTGATTAGACCGGCGGGAGCGCTGAAAAGTTGCCTGTTTGAGCGTCGCGATACTATATAGCGGGTGCCGGGCGAATGCATGTTTGACGTTCAATCACGTTCAGCCCCCGGGGGGGAGGGGGGGGCATCTATTCGTTCACAATGCGCCTGGACAACGGCGAGAGTTCGCAGTTGCTTGAATCTATCTTAAGACCTGGCCCCTAATTTTTCTGCTATCTTAGGGGCTGGCCTCAATTTTACTCTGAAATTTTCTATTGACGGTCGTTTAATCTTCAGGCGTCGGTGACGCAGCCTTCGCTGGCGCTTTTCACCATCTTGATATACTTGTAAAGTACGCCGGACTGGGCCCGGTAGGGTGGCATTTCCCAAGCGGCCTTGCGCTTTGCGAGCTCGTCATCAGGGAGCTCGACGTGGAGCGTGTTGGCATCGGCATCGATAGAGATGATATCGCCGTTTTCGATCAGCGCCAATGGGCCACCTTCCTGCGCTTCCGGACAGACATGACCTATAATGAAGCCGTGCGAACCGCCTGAGAACCGTCCGTCGGTGATCAATGCGACGTCCTTACCCATGCCTGCTCCCATCAGTGCGCCGGTGGGATTGAGCATTTCGGGCATGCCCGGGCCGCCTTTCGGTCCTTCGAAACGGATGACGACCACTTCGCCTTTCTGGATCTCTCCGTTCTTGAGCCCGAGCAACATGTCTTCTTCTCCATCGTAACAGCGTGCCGGACCGGAGAACTGCAGTCCTTCCTTGCCGGTGATCTTGGCGACGGCGCCCTCAGGCGCGAGGTTTCCGCGCAGGATCTGCAGGTGCCCTGAGACCTTGATTGGGTTCTCGAGGCTGTGCACGACATCCTGACCGTCGGTAAGCGCTGGTTCTTCGCTGAGATTCTCCGCCAGGGTGTTACCAGTCACGGTCATGCAGTTGCCGTCGATCATGTCGTTCGCCAGCAGGTATTTGAGGACACCGGGGATGCCGCCGACGTTGTGAAGGTCTTCCTGGACGTAGCGGCCACTCGGGCGGAGGTCGGCGAGCAGCGGGACGCGGTCACTGACTTTCTGGAAATCGTCGACGGACAAATCGATTTCAAAGGCGCGTGCCATGGCGATCAGGTGCAGCACCGCGTTGGTGGATCCGCCGATGGCCATGATCAGGACCATGGCGTTTTCGAACGACTGACGCGTGATAATGTCGCGCGGTTTCAGATCCTTCTCGAGCAGCGTGCGGATGGCGGCGCCGGCGCGTCGGCATTCTTCCATTTTAGCCGGGTCGACAGCCGGGGTCGAGGCACTGCCGGGCAGCGACAGGCCCATGGCCTCGATCGCGGAGGACATCGTGTTGGCGGTATACATACCGCCGCAGGCACCGGCACCGGGACAGGAATCGCGGACAATTGAATCGCGTTCTTCGGCGGTGATGCTTCCAGCGATCATCTGGCCGTATGCTTCGAGGGCGGAAACGACGTCGACGGGTTTGCCATTGTGATTGCCCGGTTTGATCGTACCGCCGTAGACCATCAGTGCCGGCCGGTTGAGGCGGCCCATGGCCATGATACATGCCGGCATATTCTTGTCGCAGCCGGGGATTGCGATGAGGGCGTCGTACCATTGGGCGGCGCAGACGGTTTCGATGGAGTCGGCGATCACGTCACGGGACGGCAGGGAATACCGCATACCGGTGGTGCCCATGGAGATGCCGTCGGACACGCCGATGGTATTGAATCGCATACCTACCAGATCGGCGGCCTGCACGCCTTCACGAGCGGCGGCGGCCAAGTCGTTGAGGTGCATGTTGCAGGGGTTGCCTTCCCACCACATGCTGGCGATACCGATCTGCGGCTTGTTCATTTCCTCTGGTGTCAAGCCGGTACCCAAGAGCATCGCCTGCGAGCTGCCTTGGTATTTGGGCTGGGTGACGCGGGCACTGAATTTGTTGAGATCTGCCATCTGGGGGCTCCATGGTATTGCGGAATCGCAGGTTGCGGATGTCGTCGCCGCACAATTCTACGGCAGCCGGAAAATCGAAGGGGATAACCTATACGGGATTACGGAGTTCGCAACTGTGGGAAGGCGTTCACACGAAGAGTGAGCGGACCGGATTATCGGGTTGTGTGCCGAAGGCTTCCGCTACCAGCCGTCGTATCGAGAGCAGCTCGTTCCGGCCGTCGGGGAGTAGGGTGCCGAGTAAGAGGCGTGCGGCGTGATTCGCCATCCATTGCATCACGAATTCGGTTGGAACACCGAGGCGCCGGCACGGCCAGATGATCTTGTCGGCGACCAGTTGCTCGCGATTGAACTGGCCGAACACGGACACGGGTTGCTCGTCAAATGTCGACCGGTTGACTGCACCGATGAGGGCGCCTGCCAGTATTGCTTCGACGACCAGTACCGCCTCGACGGCGTGCTGGTAGTAGCAGGAATCGGGAAGATCCAAAGGTTGCGGCACGGCGGTCGCAACGGCATCGGCGGTTGCCCGGCTGAAAAGTTTGTAGCCGGAATGGAAGTCCGGGAACTCTTCGAGTGCCGCGGAGAATTCGAGGCATAATGGGCGGCCACTGGTCGTGGCGTGGTAATGCAGTGCATCGAGCAACACGCGATCGGCCAGCTCTTCGAGCTCACCACGCAGCCAGCCCATCGGCCGATGGCGTGAGGCGCGCCGGCCGATCACCAGAACACGATCACTGGCAGCGGTGCGGGTGATGTGAAGGCCGGCGCGCAGCAGGTTGGCCAGTTCATTGGCGAAATGATCGCCATCCTGATCGACAACAGCAAACCAGCTCAGGTTTCCATGGGCCGACAACTCGCGCAAGCCGTTGACGGCGCCCTGCAGCTTCCCCCTGTTCTCGGGTGCGACAACCAGTGATGTACTGAACTGGCGAGCCAGCTTTGCTGCGGTGTCCGCACCGCCGGCTTTGCCATCGACACTGATGCAGATGTGCTGCGGATCGTCAACGATTTCAACAAAGGCCTCGACCGTATCACTCACCAGCGTTTCCGCCGCCGCCCGTTGCGAATTGGCGGGGAGGTATAACGGAATGACGACACCGGTGTCTTGCCGTAAGATGCCGCGGCTCTCGGCACTGAGATGCGGATTGCTCATGCAGCAACGATACACGACCCGTGCAGGCTTCGCAAGGCGATCTGCCGATGCGGTCTGTCATCCCCGACAACTTCCTGAAACGCACCGAACTCTTGCCCGTGTGCAGACGCCAGCCGTTGACCGATGCCAGTGCAGCAAAAGTCTGGTTGCGACTCAGGCGCATGCCGGTGACCTGGATGCCGCTCGAATTTTCTCTTCAATCTTCCGGGGGTTCGCCGGAGGGCGCCATTTTTACGAGGCGCGGGTGGAAGGCGGCGCGGACTTTGACGAGATCTGTTTGATCGGCCATGACATCATCGATGTTTTTGTAGACCATAGGGACTTCGTCGAGACCGGCCGACAAAAGTTTGACACCCTGTTCATTGAGCAGTTTTCTTGTTTCCGCCCAGGACAGTGTTTTCTTTGCTTTCGTGCGGCTCATGACGCGACCGGCGCCGTGTGCTGCAGACCGTAAAGAGTCCGGGTCGCCTTTTCCTTCGACGATGTACGCCGGTGATGCCATGGAGCCGGGGATGATGCCGAGCACGCCTTCGTCTGCGGGTGTCGCGCCTTTACGATGTACGATGACGGTTCTCCCGTCGTGGGTTTCGCTCCAGGCGAAGTTGTGGTGGTTTTCGATGTTGACGAGGATCTCGGCACCGATATTCCGGGCGATGTGCTTGTGGATGCAGTGGTGATTGGCTGCGGCGTATTTGCCCATGAGCTGCATGGCGGCCCAATATTCGGCACCGGCGTCGCTGTCCATGTCGATCCAGGCGAGGCGAGTCAATTCTTTTGGCAGTTCCGGATGTTGCTGTCGTGCCAGGCGGCTGTAGTACTCGGCGACGGCGGCGCCTGTGCCGCGGCTACCGCTGTGGCTGAGTAGTGCCAGGTAGTCGCCGGCGTCGATATTGAAACTTTCGTCATCGACAGTGAAAACGCCGAACTCGACGAAGTGGTTGCCGCTGCCGCTGCTGCCGAGCTGGGCCCAGGCTTTGTCCTTGTTGGAGCGAGTAACGGGAGACACCGACCAGTCGTTGTCGAGCACCTCATGCTGTCGCTTGTTCTTGAACGCCGCGCCGATGCCGAAGCGTGTTTCGTCTTCGATGGCTGTGGTCAACCGGTCACGCCCCTGGTCGAGGGCGGTGACCGGGATGTCGAGCACGGTGAGTTTCATGCGACAGGCAATGTCGACACCGACAGCGTAAGGGATGACGACGTTGTCGGTCGCCAGGACGCCACCGATCGGCAGGCCGTAACCGAGGTGGGCATCGGGCATGAGCGCGCCGCGCACGGCAACCGGTAGTTTACAGGCGTTGCGCATCTGCTCGACAGAGTTCTTGTCCAGGTTGGAGCCGTATTGCTTGTATGGGGCACCGTCGGTTCGTGGCACGTAACCGGGGGTGGGGGCGCCGGCGACAGCACGGGCCGTTGCGCCGAGCATGGGGTCGTCGAAGAAGGCCTCGGGATCTGCGGTCATCGCTGTGATACGGCGCCGCATCTCATTTTTTCCGGTGCCGACGGCAGCGAGCAGGCGGACGGCGTCGATGGCGAGACGGACGGGCTCACCGGCGGGGATGCCGAGGCTGATGAGCTCGCGTTTCTTCATAGCGATTGCACGCTACCTGGCAAGCAATTCACCGACGGACTCGAGCAACTGGGCTTCCGCTTCTTCGAGGGTGATGCCGGTCTGTGTTGCTCCGGCTGCGAGGAGATGTCCGCCGCCGCCGAGTTTGTGGGCGATCTCGAGAATGGGCAGATCCGGGTTCTGCGAACGCAGCGAAAAGCGAGTAACATCATCGATCTGCTGCACGCGGCAGGTGATTTCAACGCCGCGGATGACGCGGACAGTGTCGATCAGGTCCTCGGCCATCTCCGCTGTCGCACCGCAACGCTCCAGCAGGTCTGGCGTGAGTGAAAAATATACGAAGCGCCCATCGAAAGCAAACTTGAGATTTTTGAAGACCTCGCCTTTGAGCCGCAGCAGTTCCATCGGTTCGTTGAAGAACATGCTGTGCATAACTTGGGTATAGTCGGCGCCTCCCTCGATAAGGTTGGCAGCGCAACGAAAGGTGGCGGCGGTGGTGTTGTTGAAGCGGAAGCCGCCGGTGTCCATGACCAGCCCGAGTATTAGGCTGGTGGCGGCGGTGGGGGAAACCGGGAAGCCGAATTTTCCGAACATGGTGGCCAACAGTTCGGTAGTGGATGCGGATTCTGCATGGATGACGTTGACGTGGCCGAAGCGCGAGTTGTCGATGTGGTGATCGATATTACAGCAGGGCAGGGTGATGTCGTCGAAGTTGCGGTTTGGCGGCAGCGCGAGCCGGTTTTCATTGGCGCAGTCGAGGCAGAGCAACCCGTCGAAAGGTGAGAGATCAATATCTTTGTCACAAGCCGTACCAGACAGGGTGTAATGTTGGTAATCGTCCGGCGCCGGTTCGGCGAGATACGGCGTGCAGTCGATACCCTCGTTGCGAAGGCAGTCGGTGGCGGCAAAGACGGAGCCCAGGGCATCACCGTCCGGTCGCAGATGCGTGGTGATCAGCAGGTTGCGTCGACCGCGGAACCAGTCGCGGGCTTGTTCGACGTCATGATCGAAGGTTTCAGGGTTGTAAGTCACGGTCCGCAGGTATGTTCAAGTCGTCGAGGATTTTGTCAATCCGGTCGGCGTCATCGAGGGTGGTATCGAGCTGAAAATCGAGTACGGGTGTGTATTTGAGAATAATGTTCCGGGACATTTCTCGCTGGATAACTTTGCGCTTTTTCAGCAGCGTCACGAGAACGGCTTTGCGCTGGTTTTCCGTGCCGAAGACGCTGACATAAACGTGAGCGTTGTGCAGGTCGGGTGATGTTTTCACTGCGGTCAGAGTGATTAGGCAATCGAAGTCGGCGCAGATCCGGCGCTTAAATATTTCGCCGAGTTCGCGTTTGAGCAGTTCATTGACGCGGGTCATACGGTCCATAACTCACCGTTGCCGTAGCGGGCACATGAGACACGCGTTGAAACGACGCTCACCTGGTAATCCCGTACCAGGCGCTGCCGTCCGGCTACAAAGTAGCACGGGATTCCTTGTACTCGTAGACATCGATGATGTCGTTGACATCGAAGTCTGTGAAGTTGTCGAGCAGGATACCGCACTCGAAACCCTGGCGCACTTCCTTGACGTCGTCGGTGAAGTGGCGCAGGGAGCTGATCGTGCCATTGTAGATCAGTTCATCCTTGCGGTGAACGCGAGCATGGGCGCCGACCTTGACGACCCCCTTGCTGACGGTACATCCGCAAATCTTGCCGGCACTCTTCGACATCGTGAAGACCTGCAGTATCTGGGCCCGCCCGAGGTTTTCCTCACGGACAACCGGATCCAGCATGCCTTCGAGCGAGTTGCGGATCTGTTCGATCAGTTCGTAAATGACGCTGAACAACATGATGGTCACGCCTTCGCGTTTCGCCAAGGCATTGACGCCGGGATTAACCCGGACGTGGAAGCCGATAATCAGGGCGTTGGAAGCCGACGCAAGGATAACGTCGTTCTCGGTGACGGCACCGACACCGCTGAGGACGAGATCGACATCGATCTTGTCGGACTGCAGCTTGTTCAGCCCGTCGATGACGGCTTCGCAAGTTCCCTGTACGTCGGAGCGGAGGATGGCCTTGAGCTCCTTGCGGTTCTCCTGTTCGATCTCGTTGAAAAGATCTTCGATACTGCTACTGCGGGTCGACGTGAGCTGTTCTTTGCGGGCGTTTTCACCGCGTTCGGCCGTCAGGCGCCGGGCCTGTCGCTCATTCTTGCAGCCTGCCATAACGGCACCACTATCGGGCACGCCGGAGAGACCAACGACCTTTACGGGCATGCTGGGGCCGGCAGATTCAATGCGGGTGCCGCGGCAGTCGAAAAGCGCTTTCACCTTGCCGTAGTATTGGCCGCAAATGACGACGTCACCGACTTTGATTGTACCGTTTTTGATCAGGATATTGGCGGTCGGTCCAAGGCTCGACTCGAGTTGTGATTCCAGGACGTAGGCGCGCACGGGCAGTTCCGAGTTGCACTTCAACTCGAGCATCTCGGCCTCGAGCACGAGGCGTTCGAGCAACCCGTCTATACCTTCGCCGGTCATGGCCGAAACGTTGCAGACGCCGAATTCGCCGCCCCACGGTTCCGGCATCATGTCGTTCTGCTGCATGTTCATCAGAACACGGTCTATGTCGGCGTTCTCCAGATCGATCTTGTTGAGGGCGACGACGATTGGTACTTTGGCGTCGCGGGCATGGTTGAGCGCTTCAATTGTCTGCGGCATGAACCCGTCGTTGGCGGCAATGACCAGTACGACGATGTCGGTTGAGTTGGCGCCGCGCGCCCGCATGCTCGCGAAGGCTTCGTGTCCCGGGGTGTCGATCATCGTGATCTTGTGTCCCTGCCACTCGATATTGGTGGCGCCGATGTGCTGGGTGATGCCGCCGGCTTCACCCTCGGTGACATTGGTCTTACGGATGAAATCCTGCAGCGAGGTCTTGCCATGATCGACGTGGCCAAGGAAGGCTACGACGGGGGAACGCGCCTCGACTTCCTCGTCGTCGAAGACAGCGTTTTCAGGCTGTTCCTCGTCCTTGGCGGTCATAGTCGACGATTTCTGCCGCTTATCGGTGATCATCTTGAAGCCGTGCTTGTCGGCCACGCGCTGGGCTAGTGCCGTATCCAGCGACTGGTTGATGCTGGCAAAAACGTTCATCGTCAGCAATTCGCGGATCAGGTCAGCCGGCTTGATTGCCATGGCCTCGGCCAGGTCCTTGACGATGATCGGCGGCTTGAGGTGAAGTTCCTGGCCTTCACCAGTCTGCTGGGGAGCCGGTGCGGTGAACACACGGGATTTAACGGATTTGTCCTGCCGTTCCTTCCGGCTGTTCTTACTGCCCTTCGCCTTTGCCGCGTCCGCAGATTGCTCTTTGGCGGGTTCCGGTTTGTCTGCGTCCGGTTCCGGCTGGGGCACGTGCTCAGCGGCTTCGACGGCAGCGGTTGAGCCGTTGCCGTTCTGGAACTGCTGGCGGATCTGCTCGGCAACCTCCACGTCGATACCAGCGAGATGTGACTTGACCTCGTGGCCAGCGTCGCTCAGCAGGCTCACCAGTTCTTTGTTGCCGAGACCCAACTCTTTGGCCAGGATATGTACTCGAACCCGTTCAGGCATAAATGACTCGTTGCACAAGCACTGCTGTGGCAACCCTCTGCTTCATTGGTTTTGTTGTTCGAGATCCGATTCGGTGGTCGCCGCGGGCGCTTCCTCTTCCGCCGCGGGCGCTTCCTCTTCCGCCGCGGGCGCTTCCTCTTCTGCCGCGGGCGCTTCCTCTTCTGCCGCGGGCGCTTCCTCTTCTGCCGCGGGCGCTTCCTCTTCTGCCGCGGGCGCTTCCTCTTCTGCCGCGGGCGCTTCCTCTTCCGCCGCGGGCGCTTCCTCTTCCGCCACGGGCGCTTCCTCTTCCGCCGCGGGCGCTTCCTCTTCTGCCGCGGGCGCTTCCTTTTCCGCCGGTTCGATCGGCAGATTGGCAATTGCCTGCTTGATCGTCTTCGCCGTTTCTTCGCCGACACCTTCGATCGCGGCGAGATCCGCCTCATCGGCGGCTGCCAGGCCTTCGCTGGAAGCGTAGCCGTTCTGGATCAGGATTTCCGCCATCACTTCGTCGACGTTGAGCAATTCGGCGAGGTTGGCAATCGCCTTGGCAACCTGCTCCTCGAAGTTTGCTTCCCGCTTGTCCTCAATCCGCTGGATTTCAATTTTCCACCCGGTCAATTTTGCCGTCAGTCGGACATTCTGGCCACGCTTGCCGATGGTCAGCGACAGCTGATCGGGGTCTACCAGAACGTTGACGATGCCGGTACTTTCGTCGATCTCGATTTTACGGACTTCAGCTGGCTGCAGGGCGTTGCTGATGAAGGTGCTGTCGTTCTCATCCCAGCGTACGATGTCGACTTTTTCGCCGTTGAGTTCGCGGACAATCGCTTTGACGCGTGAGCCACGGACACCGACGCAGGCGCCGACGGGATCGACTTTCGAATCGCTGCTGTGGACGGCGATCTTGCTGCGGTAGCCGGGTTCACGGGCGACGGCTTTGATGGTCACGATACCTTCGGAAATTTCGGCTACCTCGCGCTCGAACAACTGTTTGATGACGGCCGGTGCAGAGCGTGACACGACGAGGATTGGGCCCTGACAGTCCATGTTCACTTCGATCAGCACGCAACAGATGTGGTCGCCGATCTGGTAGTCTTCGTTCGGAACGCGGTCCTGGTGACGGAGTACACCCTCGGCGCCCTGGAAGTCGATGATGATGTCGCCTTTTTCGTAGCGGGAGATGGCGCCGTAGAGGATTTCCCCGACGCGCTCGGTATATTCTTCACGGATCTGCGCTTTCTGTGCCTGACGCAAACGCTGCATGATGCCTTGCTTGGCGGTCTGCGCGGCGATTCGGCCGAAATTTCGGGGAGTCACTTCCCAGTCGACCAGATCACCGATGTTGACATCGGGCACCTTCGGCTGGACCTGGGTGATCGCTATCTCTTTGTTGGGATCGACGACGCGTTCGACGACTTCGAGCTCGGCGATGGCATTGATATCCCCAGTCTTTGGATCGAGTGCAACGCGCAGGCCGTTGGCGGGCCCGACGGCACGGCGGGCAGCCGAAATAAGTGCTTCCTCGATGGCCTGAGTGACAACGTCTCTATCCAAGCCACGGTCCCGCTCAAAGTAATCGAGCATCGCCACTAGTTCATTATTCATAACGACTTAACCTCGCATAAAATAAAAAATCGGGACAAGCCCACGTATCGCTAATTTTGCCATCCGCCCCTTCGGAAACCCATGCCTTCCAACGACTTCCAACCTGTGTCGTTGGCGCAAAAACCAATCAATAGGCACGAATGCTGCAAAACAGGATGTAGCTGGTGAACCTAATACATGTTGCCGATGAATACAACCACGAATCAACGCAAATTGACTCGAATTAACAGGAGCTTTACAGCGCGATTTCACGATATTTGAAGCGCATGTTCGTATGCGGGGCCGGTCACGAGATCGGCGGCTCGTGGTACCGGCTTGACGGCTTCAATTACGAGAGTGGCATTTCGTGGTACTTTTACGCGAGGGCGGCGGTGAAGCGGGATTTCAGGTCGTCGACGTCTTCGAGGCCGATCGACATACGCACGAGATAGCGTGAAACACCGCTGGTCTCGGCGAATTCCAGTTCATGATAGTGCGCCAGAATTGTGTATGGGCAAATGAGCGTGTAGTTGGTGCCGAGGCTGGGGCCTTTGTTGACGTGGACGGCATCGAAAAAGCGTGGAGCACAGACGGCCTCGTTCTCGAAGATCACCGAACAGAGGCTGCCGTAGCCGCCGCCATCGCGCCGGCAGCGGTCGTAGGCGTCATTGGTCTGGTACTTCGGGTAGCAGACTTTGGCGATCTGCGGCTGTGCCTGCAGCCAGTCGCAGATCGCCTCGCCGTTGGCGTTGAAGCGTACCATACGCTCATTGAAGTCGCGGGAATTTGCCTCGAGGCGTTCAGCGTCCTCGGCGTACAGGAAGGCGGCGTCATCGGCTTCCAGCCACGTCTTGAGTGGCTCGAAGAAGCGTTGTTGCGCATTGAGCACAAGTGATCCGGCCATGACGTCGCCGACACCGGAGAAGTGCTTGGTCAGACTGCTGGTAACGGCGTCGGCAACGTGGAGCACAGAGACATTGGCAAAGGTCCCGATGGTATCGTCGACGACGATCGGAAAGTCGTAGCGGTCGGCGAGTGTACGCAGTCGCTGCATATCTGGGCTGTGCAGTGTCGGATTGCCGGGAAACTCGCAGAACAGGCCGCCAATACGTTCCCCACCGGCAAGCAGGGTTTCCAGTTCATCGAGCTCTGCGGCATCGCCGCGGACGAAGAAATGGGTGCCGGCGCCGAACTTCTCGAGGATTTTTAAGGTGTCGACATAGGGGAATCCGAACTGCACAAATTTGCGTTCCGGCGCGAGCTGGTGAAGGGCTCGAAATATTGTGAAGCCGGCCGCCATACCGCTGGCGTAGAGGTAAACGTCGCCTGGGTCTGCGTCGATCAGTTCGCCGATGTATGAACGAATGGTGGTCGGTGTTGCAGATGTCGGCGCGGCGGTCTGCCCGGCCGCGACTGCGGCGGCGAGTCGCGAACTGATCCCTTCTCCGGCATGCTGCCAATACTGCTTGGCGCGATCGAAGCGGGCTTCCGGGAGGCCGACTGCGAAGATGCCGTCGAGTTCGCGAATGTGTTCGTGCTCCGGCAGGGCTGGGTCGGTGAACTGCAGGCATCGGCGGGCAGCGTTGACCGAGGGAAAAGCGAGGCAGCGATCGAAACCGAATTGTCGTTCGCATTGTCGAAACAGATTGGCCGTCAACGGGTGGAAGACGAAGCGCGGATAGCCGGCGCGCAAGGCGTCGACAACACGGGGTTCACCCTCTTCGTAACCGACGTTGTCTTGCCACAGTGGCAGGCATACGGACGTGGCGTGGGCCGAATCAGGGATTGGTTCGCCCAAGTCGGTGGCGTTGCACAGTGGATTCTGTAGGAGGTCGCGCATGGGTCGATTAGCGGATGCTCTCGTCGTACGTTTGCCAGAAGGTCTTGGCGGCGGTGTCATTGATGCTTTGCAGCTCGGGCATATCGCGCAAGACCTCGACGCCGTTGGTGACGCGCTTGCTGTTGAAAACGATCGTGCTCAGGTTGCACGATTTCAGGGGTGTCAGGTCGGTGACCATGGTTTTTCCGATGTCGAGGTGCTGCAGGGACGGTTCCGCCAGCGACCGGATGTCGCGCAGCGGCATCTCGCCATGGCCGCCGGACAGGACGACTCGCCGGAGCGGCAGCCCAGCGAGATGTGAGATGTCGGTCAGCTTGTCGCAGTAAATGGTGAGGCGTTGCAGCGGCATACCGACCAGCGGTGCCAAGTCGACCTCGTTGGTGCATTTGTGGACGCGCAGTTCGACTACAGGCATACCGAGGAGGAATGACAGGTCGCTGCCGGCACCGGCGAACAGTTTGACTTCGCAATGGTATTCGCCCTTGCGATTGATCGAGTAATTGTCATTGGGCAATGATGCTTTCATATACGACTTCAGCACACGGATGCGCCACTTTGCGTTTGCGCGGATAGTCTGGCATATATCGCGTAGCCGCATACGCACTTCCGGGTCCTTGATGTCGCAGGCGGCTTCGAGCCTGAACACGGCGATCATACCCAGGCTTTCCAGGGTGTTTTGAGCGCTTTCACGGTCCTTGAATTGTTTGGCGCCAAGCTGTCTGATCAGGGTGGTGATTTCGCGGCTGCTGGCGACTCCGAAAGGCTGCAGATCGTCGAGGTCGATCATGTCCGGGACCTGGGAGTCGCTGCGTGTTTGCCGTGGTTCGTCGGCAGTGACGGCGACGGCAAGGAAAAAAATTGTGACAGCATGCAGAATTCGACTCATGAAGAAATATACCACGTAATGGGGCACCCGAGAAACCTCAGTTCTGTACGAAGCAAAGTACTTTTTCGAAATCGCCCTGTTTGAGGTCATCGTGATGGATCCAGAAATAGACGGAGCCGTGGTCTCGCGCAATGCGTTTGGAATCGCACTGCAGCAGCAGTAGCCAGTTGTCCACATCCTGCCGTGCTTGGTCCATGGCGGCATCGAAATCGCTGTCGGAGACGCTTTCCGGGATGTAATCTGGCCACGTCGTGTGGATGAAACACTCGACCTGCATCGGCCATTGCACCTCCAAGGGGTGGCCGAGCATGCGATTGTCGGATGCCGTTTCCAGGTCCCGGCCGACGAATTGCTCGTACCAGGGGCGAGCAACACGTTCAACATAGGCGTCGCGCATCTCCAGTGGCATGCCCATCTGATCGAGGGCATGCGAGTGAGGTCCCGGCAAGGTCCGCTCCCGAACAAACTCGATGCGTTGTGCTGCCGCTTCGCAGTCGTCGAGCAGACCGTCGGGCCGAGCGGCCGGTTGCAGCGTTGTGGTGTCGGCGACATAGCGGACCCGCCACCATGATGTTTCGCCTGCCGGCAAGATGTCGGGGCTGTAGAAGAAGTAGAGGATACCCTGCGTCGGCAGGGCGCTGTCGAAATCTGCGAATTCCGCAAGGTTGATCTGCGCGAGGAAACACATCGGCTCGACACCGTCGACCAATGGCCAGGCGAAATTGGCGGGCACGTCCGGCAGCCCGCCGAACATGCTGCTTGCCGTCGCGAGTTGGTCGGTTGTGGCTAACCGCAGCCGCAGCCCTGGTCGAACAGCGCGGCGCAGAGCGTCTTCGAACCCGTCGAGACCGGCGTCACGGATCAGCGCCTCTTCGAAGGGCAACGCCGGGACAGTCGGCGCCTCGGTGGCGGCG
>CAUZJQ010000073.1:0-16542 GCA_963580095.1 Lentisphaeria bacterium
TCCCGTTGGCATCGCCGTGGAGACACCGGATCCGCTGTACATCGAAACGCTGAAGCAACGTATCGTGGAGTCGGCCGAAGCGGCGATCGCAATGCTTCAACCCGCGACGATCGGATGCGCCCGGACGAGCGCGAGTGTGAACGTAAACCGTAAGACGGTGGCGGGATCTTTCGACCTGCAGCCGAACCCTGATGGCGTTGTGGACCGGGAGGTCGGTGTGGTGCGCATCACCCGCCCGGACGGCCGCGTGTTGGCGCACCTGGTGAACTACGCCTGTCATGGTGTGGTGCTGGGATCCCGGAACCTGAAAATTTCCGCCGATTACCCCGGCGTCGTTCAACGGGCGATGGAGGAAGCGTTCGGCGGCGTGACGTTGTTCACGAACGGTGCTTGCGGGAATATCAATCCAATCGTACAGGGCGGGACATTCACCGATGTGAAGCGACTGGGGGGGGAGGTCGCTGCTGCGGCTGTCAAGATCAGCCCCGGCATCGAAACTTTTCAGGACCCGGTGGTGTCCATGAAAAGCCGGGTTGTGGAGCTGCCTTATCAGCGGCTTTCGGAACGGGCACTGCTGGCGATCATCAAGCGGGAGGAGTGTCGGCAGGTTGAAACGGCGGGGACACAGGCGAACGACGCAGCGGGCGCGGTCGGTGTCATGTGGCTGGCGTGGGCCCGGGCTATGTTGAAGCGCCGGCGACGGGGCGCGATGGCCGAGTCTGCTAAACTGACAACGCGGGTGTTGACTATTGGCCCGCTGGCGCTGGTGGCGATCCCGGCCGAGGTATTTGCAGAGACAGGCCTAATAGTGAAACAGGCCTCGCCTTACGCCCTCACCTACGTGCTCGGTTACGCGGACGGCCTGGTAGGATATCTGCCGACACGTGAAGCGATGCGGGATGGCGGATACGAAACGTGGGCGTACATTGCGTACGGGGGGCGACCCTTTCAGGCAACGGCGGAAAGCGTTCTGCGACGGGACGTGCAATCGCTGCTGGCCAGCAAGCGACGGTCGCGCGCCCGGAAATGATTTTATTGAATTCTACACCGAGGAGTTAGAATGGAGTGCATGTGTAAATCGAAATGGATCAGGCTGACTTGTCTGGCATTGGCGCTTTCCGGGACAACGGGTTTCGGATTGGAGGTCGTCAAGAAAGGGAAACCCGCTGCCACCATCGTCGTTGCGGCCGACGCCGGCGACAAAGTGCGAACCGCCGCGACCGACCTGCAGGGCTACATCGAAAAGATGTCCGGTGCCAGACTACCGCTGGTGACAGACGGCGAGACGACGAAAGGCCCGGTCATCCTGGTCGGCAGGAGTCGTCTGACGGAGGCGGCAGGCGTTAAAATCCCCTCGGGCTGGACACACGCACGCCGTGAAGAGGGCTTCATCATCGACAGCGACGGCGACAGGCTCGTCCTGGCCGGTAACGACGAGGGGCTTTACCACGGCACGGAGTATGCCGTGTACGACTTCCTGGAACGTCTCGGTGTTCGCTGGTTCATGCCCGGCGAATACGGCGAGGTCGTGCCGACAACGACTTCGATCCGATTCGACGATATCGAGGTGCGGGAGACGCCGGACTTCGTCATGCGCCTGTGGACGGCTCACATGCCGGCCGAGATCAGGGAGCAGGAGGCGCGGTGGAAGCTTAGAAACAAGATGGGTATCGCGTACGACCTGTTTCAGGCACCCTCCGACGGTACGGTGGACCAGGTCGTAGACAAATCGCTGTTCGAAGAACATCCCGAGTATTTCGCGATGAATCAGGACGGCACGCGCAATGTCGACATGCCGAGCTTGAGTCACCCGGGGGCGGTCAAGGTTGCGGCCGAGATCATCAAGAAGAAGTTCCGCGATAACCCGCAGACGAACTCCTACGGGTTCGCCCTCGGCGACGCGCGTTCGGTCGACTTCGATCCTGAGACGATGAAGTTTCATATCGGCTTTACGGACGTCGTCGGCCGGGAGGGGATACCGACCGAGGAGAGCGTGAGCGAGGAGTGGTTCCGGTTTGTCAATCGTGTCACCGTCAAGGTCCGCGAGGAGTTCCCCGATCACTACATCGCCACCAACGGCTACTTCAACCGCAACACGCCGCCGGAGGATTTGGAGCTCAACGACCATATGGTGATCATGTTCGCCGCGATATGGAGCGATACCTACCACGCCTACGACAATCCGAGGAGCTGGCAGACGATCCGACAGGGGCAGATGCTGAAGGAGTTTGCGAGCCGCTCCAAGAACGTCTGGGTCTACGACTACAACTATACGAACCTCGTCACGGCGCTGACGCCGGTGCCGCGGGTCCGCAAAGTGGCGCGCGACATCCCGCTCATGAAGGAGTGGGGCGTTATGGGCTTCCTGGCCGAGACCCGCAACGTCTGGGCCGAGTGCGGGATCACGACGCGATATGTGCGTTCCAAGCTCGAGTGGAATGCCAGTGCCGACGTGGACGCGCTCCTCGACGACTACTTCGAAAAGTGGTACGGCAAGGCCGCACGCCCGGCGCGCGCCTACTGGGACGCGCTCGAAGAGGCGATGGAAGAGACGCCAATGCTTGGGCACGAGGACCGATTCATGCCGAGCATTTACACGCCCGCACTAATAAATAAACTGGAGAAGGCCGTCACGGAGGCGGAGCGCAAGGCGGACACGGCACGCACCAAAGTGCACGTGAAGGCGGACCGGCTTATCCTTGCCCACCTGAAACGTTACCTCGACATGCGCGCGGCCGAGTTCAATGCCGACTTTGCCGCCGCGGCCGCGCAGGCGCAGCGGATGTTTGATGTGCGAAAGGAACTCAGCGCCATCAACATCTTCTACTGCCTGCCCGATGAGGAAACCATCGAGTCCGGCGTCTATTACTGGGGGTTGACGCAACGCCAGGAATATTACGAGTCACTGGCGAAGAAGATATCGGGCGAGACCGGGGATCTCGTCGCACTGCTGCCGACGGAAACGAAGTTCCGAATCGACCCGCGAGACGAGGGCCGTTTTTCGGGGTGGTCCGATGCCGACGCCGATGACGGCGACTGGAAGACGCTGCTGACGACGAAACCGTTCTACGCCCAGGGGTATATGGACGAAGTGGGATATCCCTACATGGGATATATCTGGTACCGCTTCAAGGTCGACGTACCGGCGGCGTTCGCGGGCCGGAAGATCATGCTCTACGCGGCCATCCTCGAAACCGAGGGGTGGGGCTGGGTCAACGGCAAGTATGTCGGACACCGTCCTTACAGCGAGGCGTACATCCGGCCTGCCCAGATGGAGTTTGACGTCACCGACGCCGTCGTACCGGGTCAAGCGAACGTCGTCGCAATCCGTGTCGGCACCGGCCGTAATGCCGCGCAGGCGGCCGGCGGATTCATGTCGCGCCTGTTCATGTATGCGCCGAAGGGCGAGGAATGAAGGGAGCGACTGAGTTGATTTGCCGATGGCTCACGGGAGGTGAACAATGTCATCCGACAAAAGATACGTAACCGGGACGCCCGCATCGGCGACTGGTAATCCGTCGTTTCGGCTGGAGCCGCGGCCGATTGCTGCGACGCGGGACGAGCATTACTTTCTCTGAGACGGATTCGGCAACCACTCGCTCGACAATTACGAAACGTCGTGGAGAATCGTCTGAGCGGTCATGCGAAACACTCTCAGAGCGCGTTGGGTCGCGGCATGCCTTCCTGCTGTTCCGTTGTTGAGTTCGTAGAAGACAGTGGGCACCTGGTGCCGTTTCGCCAGTTGGTGGCACAGGCTGGATTCGGGATGAATACCGGGCTGCGCGTGGGTCGAAAGCGCATCCGTCTGCAGTCGCACCGTGTCGCACAGCGCGTCGTAGAGCAGTCGCTTCGGGTCATCCGCAAAGGCGCTTCTGTCCGCCACCTCGTACCAGCCGTCGTAGGGGAATTCGCTGTTTGCCTTCCAGCCGGTGTAAGCGTGGAAGTTCATCCATAGGACCGGATTCTCTGAAACGGCCCAGTCCCAGAGAATCCGGTTCTCCACCGCTTCGGGTTCCGGCGCAGCGGGGTTGTCGCCGAAGGCACAGTACATTTCCAGACCCTCGGCGTTGAAGGCGTTTCTGCCCAGCACGTTGCCGTCCGGGTTGACGATGGGCACGATCTGGATATCGAGCCGTTCCCTGAGGGCGGCGGCTTCCGGGATCAGCGAAGAGAGGAAGTCCGCGATTCCGAAGACGCCCCAGACCCCCGCATGCTCGTGCGGATGCTGCCCGGCGACAACAAGCACCTTTGGGCAGCCGGGCGTGCCGACGCGCAGACCGTGAATCTCTCGCTGCTCACTGGAACGCCCGAGGACGAAGGCTGAGCAACGATCGGACCGGGTCTGTGCCATTTGCCGCAACAGCTCTGAGATCTCGCTGTACGGCGCCACGTAGGTCAGGGCGACGCGCACGCTTTGATGTGCCGCCACGGGCACCTTCATGACGATGTGCCCGTCGTTCAGCGCGGGCTGGTCCGGCAGCGGTCGGTAATGGTCAAGCCCAGTGGGTCTGATCCATATGGTGGTCGGGAAACAGAGAGAGAAGCCGGTGGGCGCTCCGAACTTCGGATCCTCATGAAGCTCTATGGTGACGGTGGTGGCATCGGCCTCATTGACGACGTCGAAGCAGAAGTAGACGCAGTAGCCCTCGAGCAGATCGCCGTCGACTTCCATGCGAAAATGGTTCCCCGCGATCTGCTGGATGTTCTTGCCGTTGCCGCACTCGAAGTGGCTTGTCAGCTTAATCATATACAGTCCCGTCCTTGGTGATTTGTGAGGTCTTAATCTCCTGGCCCATGAGAAATTGATCCCCCGGCCGGAGACAATACAACGCGACAGGGCTATGCGTCAAGGCATCCGCACGCAGTCTCGCGTCATAGGCGTAACAAGAGTTGAACCGTGGTTCTTTTTTTAGCGTTAGGGTTTGCCTAGGATGTAGCTTCTGAGTGTTCAGACCCTATAGTTCACTCCGAAAAGGAGAGCCATGTTACAAGGCCTGACAAACGTACCGGTTGAGTTCGGATTGACCGCGAGCTGTTCGTACCCGGACATCTTCAACGACATCGAGTTGGATGTTGTGTTCTCGGGGCCCGACGGCCAGACGTGGACCGTGCCGGCGTTCTGGGCGGGCGGGAACGTCTTCCGCGTGCGCTTCGCGGCGCCGGCTCCGGGACGTTACGTCTATCGTTCGGTGTGCACGAACGAGGATGATCAAGGTCTGCACGATCAGACCGGCGACCTCGAGATTGCGGCGGGCGATTACACCAGCCCGCTTTTCGAACACGGCCGTCTTCGAGTCGCTGAGAGCAGGCGGACATTCGAGCACCAGGATGGCACGCCGTTCCTGTGGCTGGCGGACACCTGGTGGATGGCGCTCACCTCGCGGTTGGACTGGCCCGAGGGATTCACGACGCTGACGGAGGATCGAGCGCACAAAGGATTCAACGTGATCCAGGTCGTAGTTGGCCCCCTGCCGGATTTCGACGCCGCGGATGCTGCCTGGCATCCGCAGCAGGCCGGCGATTCGGGATGGCCGTGGGAGCAGGAGTGGCGACGCATCAACCCCGGGTTCTACGATCTGGCTGATGGCCGAATCACCTATCTGATCGAACACGGACTGATGCCGTGCATTGTCGGGATGTGGGGGTACTACCTGCCGTACATGGGGGTTGAGAACGTCAGAAAACACTGGCGAAATCTCGTGGCACGATACGCGGCCTACCCGGTAGTCTGGTGCCTGGCCGGGGAATCGAACATGCCCACCTACAGCCTTGCCGGGACGGAAGGGTACGAGGCGCATCGGGTGATGCTGGAGAAGGCGTGGACCGAAGTCACCGCGTACGTGCGTGAGCTCGATCCGTTTCACAATATGATCACCATACACCCGCCCTGTAGACCGCCGGATTCGCGCGCCATGATCACAGATGAATCGCTACTCGACCTGGACATGCTGCAGACCGGCCACGACGGTTACCGATCGTTGAAACACAGTGTCGAGCAAGTCAATGTCAGCACCGGCAAGCAGCCGCGCCTGCCGGTGCTGAATTCGGAAGTGTGTTACGAAGGTATCATGGGCGGGAGCCGTGAGGAGATCCAACGGTTCCTGTTCTGGACCAGCCTCACGTCTGGATCCGCCGGGCATTCCTACGGCGCCCAGGGTATGTGGTGCATGAGTTCCCGCCACGAACCATTCCGCGGCAGCACCTGCAGTTGGGGTGACGGGTTCTGGCAGGATGTCATGCACTATCCGGGTTCTATGCAGATGGGCGTTGGACGGCGCTTTTTCGAGCGCTTTGCGTGGTGGCTGTTTGAGCCGCGACCGGAGCCCGAGCTCGAGAAGCTCGACCGTATCTCCGCGTTCGCTACCGGCATACCAGGGGTCGTGGCCGTGTTTTACCTCGCGGCATCGTGCATGGACGAGATATTTGCGGGCGTCCAGTGCGCGCTCTGGGAGCCCCGAACGTCGAAGATCACGATCGAACCGGACGCCGCCTATCGGGCTTATTTCTTCAATCCGCGTACCGGCGAGGACGTGCAGTCATACCACACGGGCGGCGGCAAGGTCGTGGAGCTGGGCCCGGTGGAAGCCGACGCCGACGGCCTGTGGCTGGTGCCGCCCAAGCCGACCATGGACGACTGGGTGCTGGTACTGGTGGACAACGATGCGTTGTTGGCGTACAGCGCCTCGGCGGAACCGCGTCAGCATAATTAATTGCCGTTCAAGCATGGTAGTGCTGAAGGCTCAGTTAAATTTCGGCCAGACGTTTGCGTGTCGGCGATCCAATGCGAAATTCAGGACACACCAGGAAACCGAACAGGGACCCGACTATGAGCACCACGCCTGCCACCAAAGACGCTTTGTTCTATGACATGACGCGAGACTTTCCCCTGATCGTACGGGGCGAAGGGATTTACCTCTACGATGACGCCGGCAATCGCTACATCGACGCTGCCGCCGGGGCCTACAATGTCACTCTGGGACACGGTCGCAAGCGTATCGCGGCGGCGATGGCAGAGCAGGCGGAGACACTGGCTTTTGCCTTCTCGGCGTACTATCTCAACCAGCCAGCACTTGACCTGGCCGAGCGCATCGCCGCCGTCGCCCCGGGTGACCTGAACAACGTCTACTTTGTCTGCGGCGGTTCAGAGGCGGTCGAGACCGCAACCAAAATCGCCCGCCACTATCATGTGCAACGCGGTAACGGGTCTAAACACCTGGTAATTTCCCGCTGGCGCGGTTACCACGGCACGACACTGGGTGCGATGTCGGTCTCCGGTTCCGCCATCATGCGAAAACTTTCGGCGCCGCTACTAGCCGGGTTTCCGCATATCGAGCCTTGTCATCCTTATCGTTGCAACTATGCCGGCTGCGAGGGCACCTGTAATCTGACTTGTGCCCGTGAGCTGGAGCGGGCAATTCTGTATGCCGGACCGGAGAACGTCTCCGCATTCATCGCCGAGCCGGTCGTGCAATCGGGCATCGCTGCGGGGGTGCCGCCGCCGGATTACTTCCCCCTCATCCGTGAAATCTGCGACAAATACGATGTGCTCTTCATCGCCGACGAAGTTGTCACCGGCTTTGGGCGCACCGGGAAGTATTTCGCGATGGAGCACTGGGGCGTCGAACCGGACCTCGCCGTCTTCGGCAAGGGCGCCAGCGGCGGCTACAGCCCACTGGGCGGCGTCGTCTTCCAGGACGCGATCTACGACTGCTTCGCGGAATCCGGAGAGGTCCCCGTACACATCCACACCTACGTCAACTATCCGATCTCGGCGCGAGTCGGGCTCGAGGTGCTTGACATCATCGAGGAGGAAAACCTTCTCGACCACGTAACTGAGATCGGCGACTATCTGTTGCGGCGCGCCCGCGAGCTGGATAAGCATCCGATGATCGGCGATGTCCGCGGCATGGGTCTCATACTCGGATTCGAGCTGGTAAAGGACAAGCAGACCAAAGAACCGTTTGAGGTGTCTGAGAAGATCGGCAAACGGCTGAGAGACATCTTGCTGGAAAGAGGATTATCCGTCGTCACCTCGGGCGGGTCGATAGATGGGGTGACCGGCGACAGCCTGCAACTCTCGCCACCGTTTATCATCACGCGAAATGACGTAGACGAGATGATCGCCATCATCGACGCCGGCCTGGGACAATTGGAAAGCGAGCTGTCACTGTAGAGTCTGATCACTCATAACTACGTCTGGAACCGTAGATTTCGGTGACAGGGGTTGCAGGGGTTAAAATGATTGCAGGGAAGCATCGCG
Source organism: Lentisphaeria bacterium (assembly GCA_963580095.1). GTDB lineage: Bacteria > Verrucomicrobiota > Lentisphaeria > JABSQK01 > CAJWLW01 > CAJWLW01. The sequence continues at coordinate 8,261 of CAUZJQ010000073.1, forward strand.
GGGATGTTCGCCTTTCACGCCGTCACACCTCTCAGCTCGAATAGACCAACGGGGTCACATCGTCATTGTTCAGCAGATCACCGGGAGCAAGCGAAGTGAAATAGTCGTTGGGCAGGATGTTTTGTATGCCGTTAAAGGTGCAGCCGTCGGGCATGAATGCGACGGTCATGGCCGTCCGCCGTCCACAGGTCATGTTGGCATTTGCGCCATGCGCGAGCATACCGTTGTGAAAGCTGCAGTCGCCGGTCTTCAATTCGACGGGGACCGGCTCGATCCCCCGCCATTCCGGGTAAACCTCCAGGAGTGCGCCCATCTGGGGGCCGAACTCGGCGTTCCGGTCGAATTGTGCCGACTTGTGGGTCCCCGGCAAGAAATACATACAGCCGTTCTGAGTAGTTACGTCATCCAGTGCGATCCAGATCGATATGGCGTCGCGTGAGTGAAAGTGCCATAGCGGGTCATCCAGATGAAATGCGGTCGCATTTGCAAACGGTTCCTTGATCAGCGCCTGATCCTGCGCGATCCGGATGCCGTCGACGCCGGCCAACTTTGCAACCATTTGCCCGAGCTCAGTGGCGTGCATGTATCGCTTGACCGTGTCGTTGAGTCGCGACAGATTCAGGCGCTGTATGAACACCTTGTCGTAGAAACCTTCTCCTTCGATCGGGTCGATGCCGAAACCCTCTGTTTCCCCTGTCTCGAGACCGTCGGAGATCTTCCGTTTACCCATCATCGATATCGCATCGAGGACGCCAGCCCTGAGTTCGTCAGCTTGTTCTGCGGTCAGCAGATCGGGGTAAATCAGGAAGCCGTTATCGCGGTACGATTCAATCTGATCCGGAGTGAGTTCGGTTCGCATAATTTGTCTTCGAGGGATTTGGGTCAGTCTGCTGGAAGGAGTTCGGGACTAAAGCTTGACAGCCCTATATTTAGGGCGTGTTGCGAGAAAAATCAAGAGACTGAACAAAAAACTCAAAACGTCATTGACGGCTCGATGAGATATCTCATTGCTCGCTCTGCACACGGCTGGAATTCGAAACCGGAATGCACACAGTGAGCCGCCATTTTCGGCGAAATTCCGCCATGACACGGCGAAGGTGCTGCTGTATTTCGCCGTAGTTGGTCGCTGTGTCAGGCTCCGTTAGCGATCGTCCGAAAAAAAATGGCGCCACGGTTAATTCGTGTAATTCACTTAAGATAAGTTAGTTGTGTTGTTATAGATCACGCGCTTTAGCCCTGAAATGCGAATTTTTCGAGGGGGGGGGTTGCAATTGATCGGAAAATTTCCTATACCATGAAACAAGCTTGCCGCAAACCCTTTGTCGTAGGAATGTTTGTCGGCCTATCGTTCATAGCAAAGCAGGGCGCGGAATTTCGGAAATCAATCGGGGAATTTTAACCCCCCACAAAAAGAGGAGAGAAGAAAATGAAGTCATTAGCAGCAAAACTCATGGGACTCGTGGTCATCGTGGCAATGCTCGGCATTGCCGGCATCGCGTCCGCCGGACAAGTCGAGGTCACACTTACGAACCTGGACGACACGCGTATGACGAAGATTCCCTTCCCGCCGGTTCGACCGACCAACAACTACTATGCGATGGACGGTAGCAATATGGCGGGCGGCCACGAGGACTACACAAACTTGTACATGAAATGGGCTTGGACCCGTACCAATATGCCGGGCGCTTTTGTGTTTCGGTACGTTTTCGCTAGTAACTACGCCACGATCAACGGGACGAATTATTACAATATAGGTGACGATGGATTCGCCAGCAACTTTGTGCTCGACGCAGAACCGGATTCCGTCATCGAGATGGGGACTTCGGGCGGTGATTGCGGAACCTACTGTTTTGATAGCGGTAAGTCCGTCCTCCTCTCCGTGGACGCGAACATGAATGTTTCGCCGCGAGTCCAGCTGCTCACCATCACGGCCAACGGCGCAACGTCGACGGTCCTCATTGAGGCCCAGGGGATCAGCGCCACCGGCGGTGGTGGAGGTGGTGGTGCTGATGGCGCTGACGGTGCTGATGGTGCTGATGGTGCTGATGGCGCTGCTGGTGCTGATGGCGCCGCTGGTGCCGCTGGTGCCGCTGGTGCCGCTGGTGCCGCTGGTGCCGCTGGTGCCGATGCGCCGTGCACACCATGCGCTGATGTCACCGATGCCGCTGTCGCTTTGGCTTGCGAAATTTTGGGCGAGAGCCTGCCAACCAATATTCCGGAGCTGCAGGCCACCTCCCAGATCATTGTCGATAATCTCCTGATCAGCGCCAATATCTGCGAACCGGACTGCGATATCAGCGCCGGGATCCAGGCTGCCATCGACGCCAAACTCAGTGAGTAAAACCGTTTGACACGTTGATCTTGAAAAAAACACGGAGTCTCCGGACTCCGTGTTTTTTTTGTGTGGGAACACAGCCCACTACCGTCACGGTTCGGTTTGACAAAAACAGTCTGCAGGCAGATACTTGGCACCGTTGTATGATGTATCAGAAAATATATAAGGAATAGGAATCCCCATGCCGACCCAATGTGCCGGGGAAGCATGTGATCACCGCCACGACAGTGAGAGCGGCGCGCTGATATCACCTATCTAACGAGCAGCGCACTGACGAGCATCAACATCTACTGTGAACAGCCGTACACATCACCGGACGGCAACCGCGTTGCGAGCCTCCGCCTTCAGTTCTGCGAACGGAAAACGAGCACCGGTCATCTTCTGGAGATAATGGCTCAGATCCTGCAGCGGATAGCCGTAGAGGCGATCCGCGCCGGGAACACACAACGGCGTACCGCCATCGGCCAGGTCGCAGCTTGGATTCTGCGCTTCGGCGAAGAGCTCCGCCCGCATATATATCCGCCGCGTGTCGCCACGCTTGATCGTCTTCGTCGCCGCGCGCGCCTCCGTCACAAAGGCGACTGACCCGGCAAGACACAGCACCGCTACGAGGACGGTTCCAGTGACACCGGCACCCCTTTTCCCGTGTATGCCCCGCGCTGGCGCGTTACAGGAATTGCCCGTTTTTATTTGCCTTTGCCCATGATTGCAAATACCTTAATGTTCACACCTTACGGAAGCAGTTTACTATCCTCGAGCGCTCCGCGCCGTTGGACACTTACGAACAGGGGCGGCAGAATGCACCCCCCTATAATAGAGAGGAACACCCATGCACCAGAGAAAAAAGACACGGTCGATGGCGATGATTGCGGTCGCGGCGATATGCGGAATTCTATGCGCCGGAACGGCGCGTGCCGCCGGCGTGACCTCGCTGGATGCCCTTCCCGAAGTCGTGGCGAAGGTCAACGGGAAACCGATTCTGAAAAAGGACATCGTGCCGCGCACCAGACTCGGAGAGATAGCCGGCGTTGGCGTGCTGCCTCCGGCGCTGCGCGTCACCCCGGCGATCAACGAGGCGATCGACCGCGAACTGATTGCCCAGCAGGCGGCGAAGGAGGGCCTCGGCAGGCCCCCGGTCCGCGCGGACCAGCCCTTGCCCCTGAGCAACGCGAGCTACCTGGCCGATGCCTACGCTTACCACAATGAAGATCTGCGTAAGGAGATGGACCCCGAGCTGCTGACGGAGGCGGATATCGACGCAGCCCTCGCGGCGAACGCGGAAAAGCTCGCACCGTTGCCCGAGAAGGCCCGGAGGCCGGCCGCCAGCGCAATGGCATCCCGGAAACGATTTGAAACGGCCAAAGCCGAATGGCGCAAGGCGCTCCTTGTGAAGGCCGGCCCCACCGTCAACGGCGAGGCGATTTCCCGGGAGATGATCGAGGCGGCCGCCGACGCCTGGTCAGAGGAGGGCGACGCGGCGTTCGCCTCATCGATCCGGGAGATAATCATTGCCCGGGAGGCGGACCGCCAGGGTGTGCAGTCCGCGGCGATCGAGAAGGATGCCGCCGCCGTCGAGGCGCTTCTCTCGAAGGCCGTGCTGGAAGGACCCGGGGGCAAGGTCATGATGGCGAAGGCCCTTGGCCGGAAACGCCTCGCCGCGCTCGCGGCGGGCGAGGCGATCCGGCCCGTCCTCTTCCGTGCGCTGAGCGCTCGCATCATCGCCGCGGCGGCGATCGAGAATGGCGTCGACAAGATACCGAAGGTCCAGAAAGCACTTCGTATGAGGAGCGAGGGGAGGAAGGCCCAGGTGCCCGCCGCCGCCGCCGCCGTGGCCGAACTCCTCTACTCACGGCACGGACTGGGCAAGTCGGACGATATGGTGAGCCTCCGCGAGGCCGCTTCGGAGTTCCAGTGGTATCAGGCGCTCGCCGATGGCCGGACAGTGAGCGCGGACGAGATCGCCGCCATCGTCCGCGACCGGCTGCAGGCCGCGGACGATATGGTGAGCCTCCGCGAGGCCGCTTCGGAGTTCCAGTGGTATCAGGCGCTCGCCGCCGATGGCCGGACAGTGAGCGCGGCCGAGATCAACGCCATCGTCCGCGGCCGGTTGCAGGCCGCCCGGCTCAGCACCAAGCGGGAGGCCTACCTCCAGCGCCTTCGCGCGGCGGCGAAGATCGAGTACATGGTGGAACTCGAATGATCGACCGGCAGCCGTTTGGGAAGTTAAACTGTGCTCAGGGGAAAAACGCCCGCCCTGAGCCCCGCAACAGGATATGCCGATTGCGATGAGTGGCCGCACCCGCCGAAAATGGATCGTGCCTCTCCTGGTTCTCGTCCTGGCGATTGCCGGAGCGGCGGTGTGGTTCCTCCGCCCGCCGGGCGCGACGCGCCCGCCCATCCGGAACGTCGTGATCATCAGCATCGATACATGCCGGGCAGATTATCTGGGCTGCTACAACCCGGACCGGCCGCTCACGCCGAATATCGACAAGGTCGCCCGGGAAGGGATCCTTTTCGAGAACGTCATCTCGCCCGTGCCCCTCACGCTGCCGGCGCACAGTTCCATGATGACCGGTACGATCCCGCCGACGCACGGCGTCCAGGCCAACGGTACTTTCCGCCTCAGCCCCGCGAACCTGACACTCGCCGAGATCCTGAGCGCGAACGGGTTCGCGACGGGCGCCGTCGTAAGCACGTTCGTGCTGGACTCCCAGTTCGGCCTGGACCAGGGATTCGACACCTACCACGACGAGTTCGAGACGGCCGGGAATAAGTCATCCGACGCTGCCCTGCACGCCGAACGGGGGGGCGGCGAGACCACCCGTATCGCCGTCGACTGGCTCGACCGGAACAAGGATTCGAAGTTCTTCCTGTTCCTGCACTACTACGATCCGCATGAAGAGTACGAGCCGCCCGAACCCTACGCCTCCCGCTACGCCGACAACCCCTACGCCGGCGAGATCGCCTATGCCGACGAGCTCATCGGCCGGTTCTTAGACCGGTTGAAGGCGTTGGGGCTGGATGAATCCACGCTGGTCATCGTCACCAGCGATCACGGCGAGATGCTCGGCGAGCACGGCGAAGAGACACACCAGTTCTTCATCTATCAGTCGGCAATACGGGTTCCCCTCATCTTCAGATTACCGGGCGGGACCGCGCCGGTGCGGGTAGCGGAGCCGGCCGGTTTGATCGATATCGTTCCCACCGTCTGCGGGCTGCTCGGCCTCAAGCGACCCGCCAACGTGCAGGGCGTGGATCTGTCGGCGGCGTTCGAGGAAGGCGGCGCGGCTCTGTCCGACCGGGCCCTCTACTGCGAGAGCTTCACGCCGACAACGCTGGGCGCAAATCCGCTGCGTGCCGTTGTCGAGCGGCGATACAAGTTCATCCAGACCACGCGCGCCGAATTGTACGACATCATCGAAGATCCGGGTGAGTCGGTGAACCTGGTGCTGGAGAAGAGCCGTCTCGCCCGTGACCTTCAGGACCGGCTGCGCCGCATCCTCAAGGACAGCCTGCTGGTGGGTGGCGATGCCGGCCTCGGCCTGAGCGCCCAAGACCGGGCGCGCCTGGCGTCTCTGGGTTATGTGGGCGGCACGATGGAGCCGCGACTGGAGTTCGACCCGGGACGCGATGATCCGAAGGACGTGATCGGCTTTCATGAGGATTATCTGAAGGCCACCGCGCTGATACGGGCGGGGGAATACGACGCGGCACGGACGCAATTGGAGGCACTGCAGGCGCAACGGCCCGACTACCAGATCGTGTACGGGAAGCTGGGCGAAGTGGCGGTCGCCCAGGGACGGTTGGACGATGCGGTGATCGACTTCGAGCGGGCGCTGGAATTAGACCCTCAAGACACCAATTCCCATGCCCAGCTCGCTGTCGTCCTGACAGCTCAGGGCAAGCTCGAACCCGCCATGGAACATGCAAAAATCGCGCTGAAGAACGACCCGAATTGCATCACCGCGCTCATCGTCGCCGGGGACATCCTGAACGCGCAGCACAATTTCGACGAGGCCGAAGCCTATTACGAGGGAGTCCTGAAAGTCGATCCCCGCAACACCGATGGTCTAAGCCGGTTGGGGTCGCTTCTTCAGAAGCAGAACCGTCACGCCCGAGCCGTCGAGCTGTACAGGAAATCGCTGGAGATTCTACCCGACCAGGCGGAGATCATGAACAACCTGTCGTGGATCGCGTCCACGTCGTCGAACGCGGCCCTCCGCAACCCGGCAAAGGCGCTGAAGCTGGCGCAACAGGCCTGTTCCATGACAGGCTTCGAGACCGCTCCCCATCTGGATACGCTGGCGGCCGCGTATGCCGCCACGGGTGATTTCAAGAAGGCGGTGGAGTGGCAGGAAAAGGCCATCGAACTGGCCGTCGCGGCGGGTCGGACGGGGCCGGCTCAGCAATGGAAACGCCAGCTGGAAATATACCGGCAGGGCCGGCCATTGGTGCCATAGCCCTGTGACCTTACGACGGATGACCAGATAACGATTAAGGATCTTTACCGATTCTTGTGGGTCAGTAAGCCCTTCAGGGATCAAGAGGTGGCAAACACTCAACGTTCATTTATCAAGTAAGCGTATTTGACTTGAACATTGAGAATTGAGTGTTGAGTGTTACCACGACTTGTCATTGGACTTCAATACAGGGCATCAGGAGGGCGTAACGCGGTTATTACCGCGGCCGGTACCGGCGGCCGGCAAGCGCTCCGACAGACGGCAGCGGAAAACAAAATGCTATACAAGTTGCAACCTGTGGCTCCCGCGGGTATTATTTTTGAATAACAAGGGCTATTCTCGCCGCCAGTCCGTCTTCTTTCCGTCCTCCGCAGGAGGACGGCGACCGAGCGCAGCGAGGTTCTTGAATAAGGGCACGATTGCCCGACGAACTCACTGCCGACAAGTGGAGGAAGAGATGAATGAACCGTTATCGTAACATCTCAAGCTCGAGGAGCTTTACGCTCATCGAACTGTTGGTCGTGATTGCCATTATCGCCATCCTCGCGTCAATGCTGCTGCCGGCGCTGGCACAGGCCAAGGAGACGGCCAAGAACGTCATATGTATGAACAACCTCAAGCAGATCGGTCTGTCGACGTTTTTCTACGCCGAGGATAACGATCATTTCCTCCCTGCCTCATATGACGGGACGCTATATCATTTGCCCGCAATCGCTATTGACAGTGTCGAGGCCACCTGGTATGCCAAGATTTGTGTGCAACTGGGAGTGGAGCTTGCCTCAGGCACCGGATGGTGGGATACCGTGTGGGGCACGGGCGAGGGAGCGGAACGTATTTTCATCTGTCCCTCCGTGCCTGAGCGTGGCTCCGAGGGGATCGGTGACCCCAACAACATGGGATACGGGTGGAATTTTGCCGGCCTGACGTTGGGCGAAGGTTTTACCGGGGCTTATGTCGGTGACACCGCAAACATCCAACGAATCGGGAACCCCGCACAAATCATCATGGCCGTCGACAGCAGCGCTATGATCGACGGACTGCCATACGGCGGTTATCAGGCGTATGTAGCCATGCCGGCGTGCTCCTCCCATTGGGGTTGCCCGCCCCTCAGTGAGTACCCGGCAAGCTTGCGGCACCGCGAACGCGGCAACAGCGTCTTCGTCGATGGTCATGTAGAGGGGCTTGCCTACGATCCGTTGATGACAAGCGATCTCCACTGGTGGGTCGAAGGACACTAGCAAGCCCCGCCCCTGCGGCGGTGGTGACGAAACACCTGTCCGTCGTCTCACGTCTTCGTGTCCTTCGTGGTTCAATAATTCTGCAGTTTCCACAATCAGAGGAGATGACACGATGGCACAAGCCATGGCGGACCGCCGGTCCGGACGGCGGCGTTCCCCCGGTGGTGCGGCTGCACTGGGTACGGCGCTGACGCTTAGTCGTCGCTCTCAGTCGTTACGCCGATTTCGTTTCGTAATTGGCAGCGACAT
>CAUZJQ010000074.1:0-16420 GCA_963580095.1 Lentisphaeria bacterium
CTCCCGAACAGGCCGAGGCCTTTGTGCAGCTTGGAAAGTATCCGCCAGTGGGCGGGCGCGGGGTCTGCTCAAGCAGTGTCAACTTCGACTATCACCTGGCCGATTCGGTGCAGGACCTGGTTGACTCGAACAATGCAACCCGCCTGATGGTGATGATCGAAAGTGACCCGGGATACGAAGCGCTGGACTCAATCCTCAGCGTCGATGGCATTGACATGCTGACGATTGGGCCCGCTGACTGGGCCGCGGGCAGTGGCCTCGACAGCGTGACGGCTAAAGCGCAGCTCGCGCCAAAGATTGAACATGTGCTCGAGGCGGCGGCACAGGCCGGGAAGATTACCGCCATGGGCGCGTTCGATCCAAACAGCGTCAGTCGCTACCTCGAGCTGGGCGTGAGAATAATCTTTGTAGGCGTAGACGTGAATCTGAAACGCAAAATGCTGAGAGACACGCTGGGCCGATTCCACGACGCAGAGGGATAAGGTTTGATTTCCCTGCCATCTGCCACCTGAAACCTGAACCTGAAACCCCGTACTTCCCATGTTTCAACTTTCTATTTGTGCCGGCACCGTCCTGCAGAACCTGCCATTTCTCGAACGTGTACGGGCGATCGCGGCTGCCGGTTTTGCCGTCGACCTTTGGGACTGGGAGGAGGATGCCCTGGACGAGATCGCTGACGACCCGGATATTACCATTGGCGCTATAACCGGCTGGCGTGGCGGGAACATGGTTCACCCGGACGGCGTCGAGACGTTTTTCGAGGGTGTCGAGGCCAACCTTGAGGTTGCTGCTCGACTCGGTTGCCAAAACCTGGCGATCGCCACCGGCGAGTTGAACGCTAAGGGGGAGGTCGTTCATGCGGCTGCTGAGCATCCGGCGACGAAGTGGATCACCATTTACAAGTGCGGCTGTCGCCTGGCCACGCTGGCCGAGAAATATGACGTGACCTACAGTTTCGAAATCATGAACACGAAAACTGATCACGCCGGGTACCCTTGTCCGCTCATCGAAGACGGCCTGCGGTTGGTCGAGGAAGTCGGCAGTCCGCGCCTGAAGCTGCTGTTCGATGTGTATCACGCGCAGATTGAAGAAGGCAATGTCAGCGAACTCATCCGTCAGACTGCAAGCGTGCTTGGCTATGTGCACGTGGCGGACGTCCCGGGCCGCCATGAACCGGGCACCGGCGAGATCAACTACCCACATATCGCGCAGGTGTTACGCGACGTTGGCTATGCCGGCCATGTCGGGCTGGAAGCCTTTCCGAAAGCGGATGATTACGCGGCCATCGAAGCCTTCCGCACGGTGTTTTCGTGACGGTGGGGTTATGTGGCACGAGCGCAAAGGCATCGGGGTATTGATCCCCCTCAAAACTTCTCGGTCGCCTCATATCCCGCCGGTTCCAGCACAACGATCGTTGGCCTGGAGCATTCAACCCTGGGCAACGGCAGGGTCACGGTGTGGTTGCGGACAAAGACAACCGGATCCAGGGGGCGGCGCTCTATGAAAGCGTTCAGCTTGGTCATGCCCGCGGTGATTGGCGGGCAGTTGTAATGCATTGGCAGGATCCACGTGGGGTCGAGGATGTCGATCATCGCATCGAGGTCTTCCAGGGGCAGGGTCAGATGCTCTCCGACGAGTGTGAGCAAGACGTCACAGCGCCCGGCAAACGGTGCCAGTTCCTCGGCGCCGATGCCGTAGCCGAGATCACCCATGTGCAGAATCCATAGGCCCCCGGCCTTGAACGCGTACAAGGCATTGTCATCGGGGCCCTCGGGGTGGTGAGGGGCCTCGGCAGCTTGGACCGCATACATGCGTTCATTATTGATCTCGGGCTGGATCGTTCCCTGGGCCACGTCTAGGGCGTTGATAACCTGCCCATAACCCTCGACCGCCTGCACGTAGGAATGTGCCTCGTCCGTCAATGAACTGCAGATGACGGTATCCGCCTCTATTTTGAAGTCGAGCACGGCGGGGTCGGGAATTCCGCAGGCGTTGGCAACCACGGGTGGCGAATACGGATCCATAGCCAGTGATAAGCCGCCTTCTTCCCAGATGCGAAAAGTCGCCAGGCCGAACCATTGTAAATGAATGCTCATGAATTGCTCCCTGCGATTGAATGTCTTTCGATATTCAATATTGCTTAAATTCCGTTTTGTGCGAGCGAATCCGGCCGGCAGGTTTTCCGCCGATGCTAAGTTCTCCGAAACGTGCCGGTGATCCGATCTGTGGCCTGTAGCCGGCGTCTCGAGCCTTCGCATCGCAGCTTTTACCGGGGATCCGTGAGGCTGTGGTCTGAGTTACGCGTCGTCCGCGTTCGTGCCGTTCCGAGCCTTGCGGCATGCATTATGCCTGCACGCGAATCGTCCTGTAACGGTTGATTTTTTGAATGTCGCGCATGACATTAGGGTATGGACGGCGAACGGACAACTTCTGACTTGACTGACTTGACTGACTTGACTGCAAGCTGCCCCAAGTGTGCGGTGGAGACCTCGTTTGCACCTGTCACCGTACTCACCGACCTGAAAACGGATGATCTTAAGAGCCTTTTTGCCGGACGCCTGAACACTGTGCACTGCGATGCCTGCGAGACTGACTTTCTCTACGAAACGCCAATTCTCTACCGGGATGACGGCGGGCGCTGGATGGTCTATTATTTGCCGCCGACAATCATTGAACGGTTAGATGACGCCGTCGTCCACGTCGAGGAAATCTATGACATGGTGTTCAACGATTTTTCGAGCGAGGAACGTCCCGGCTGCCGGCTTGTCACCAAACGTAACGCGCTGATCGAGAAGATTGCCATACATCAGAGGCAGTTTGACGACCGGATTATCGAATACATTAAATACCAATTATACCAAAATTGCGACGACCTCGACCCTATCCGCCACGAGTTGCTGTTTGATTTCGGCAACACGACGGAGACAGAGCTGATGTTTTTGGCGTTCGACCGGGACACCGGGAAGCCGACCTACTCCATGGCTTTTCCATACGGGGACTACGAGAGCCTGTCGACATACTTCCTGTCGAGCGAAAAGATGCAACACGAGCTCGAGCGCATGTTCCGCCGCCATTTCATCCAGGTGGACGATCTCATCTGATGCCGCTGCGGTTGGCTGATGGATTGGTGCATAGCTGGACCATTATTGCCGAGAGCCTGGCAATTCATAAGCCGCGTCGATGGGGAACTGCGTTTTTGGATTTCCGTGTTGCATCAATCCAGTACTCCAGTTCCAAGTCAGAAGCGGTCCGTCTTCAGGTGTGGTAACATTGCCGCCACCTCCGCCATCGATCCCGGGCGGTTTCTCGGTTCGGTTGCCATGCAGCGATCGACGATCAGTACGTCCCATGAGCGCGTGACTTCCGGCCGCCACTGATTCAGCGGCGGCGGTACATCATCGTTGAGGTGACGCTGGATCATGTCCAGTGCGTTTTCCGCCGTGAAAGGCGGCTGTCCCGAAATCAGATGGTACATCGTGCCGCCGAAGGAGTAAATATCCGTCTCCGGCGTCGCGTCCTGGCCGCGCGCCTGCTCCGGTGCCATATACAGCGGTGTCCCGACGCAATAGCCCATGGATGTGAAGCGCGTTTCGCCCATGCGTACCGCGATGCCGAAATCGCCGACCTTAATCTCGTTATCGTCTGTCAGAAAAAGGTTCCTCAACTTTATGTCCCGGTGGATGATCCCCATCGAGTGTACTGACTCCAACGCCTGCACCAGCCCCATTGCAACAGTATAGACGCCGGCGAAATCAAGCCCGTCCGGATACTCGGCCAGAAGATCCTCCAAGTGTCGGCCCGTGACGAATTCCATCAGCATGTAACTGTTGTCCGCGTAGCTGCCGCGGTCGATGAAACGCACCACATTCGGATGATCGATGCTCGACATGATGTCGACTTCGCGCTCGAACCTCAGCAGGATGTGTTCTTCGGCATCACCCGAGGCGTTGAGCATCTTCATCGCGAATGTTCGACCAGCGTGATCCTCGACACGGTATACATATATACGCCCCGCGCAGCTCAGTAGTTCGACGATACGATAGCCATCGATTTCGTCGCCGATATCCGGCGCCGCGGCCTGGGTTTTCAGCACAATGTTGATCGGCGTGTCGGTTCCGATGTCCTCCAGTTCGGCCTGCGGTTTGAGCAGCTGCGAGAGTTTGTCCAGCAATTCATTCGGGAACACCGGCTCGACTACAAAGGCGTCGGCACCGGCATCGATCATCTTGACCTGGTCATCGACCGAGTCGTCGCCCAACACCATGATAATCGGCAGGCGACTGCCGTAGGCAGCTTTGATTGCGCTGCATAGCTCGCGATTATCGTCCGCCGCCAAGGTCATATGCGTGATTGCTACAGCCGGCAACTGTTTGGCCGTGCCGGTGACGTAGCGTCCGTTGCCCGAGGTGCTGATGTCCAGTGCCTGCAGCGCGGCTTCCCGTGAACTCACAGCTTGGAGATGAGTATATCCCGCCTGACGCAGGATGTCCGCAAGAAAGGACTCCCGGGGCATGGTATCCTGGGCAATTAGAATTCGAATCTGCTCACGGCTCATTTAACTGATGGATATTGGTGGCGCGTGAAGGGTGTCTCGTAGAATAGTCTTGCCTATGCATCGCTGCAATCGGAAACAGGAGGGTGAGGAACGGCCAGTGCAATTTTTGTGAAAGATAATAAGTGAAGATGTGAGGTGAGCGAATCATATTACCGAGCTCACGGTCCAGAATTCCCTTCTGTCTCTATGACCGATGCGATTCGCGACTATGTTTGTAATGACGCCTGCTTTCGAAGTCACACCAAAACGTCCGGTTGTGGATCATGCAAGAAAACCGTACCGAATGCACCATCGATCCCTTGTCTGGAACGTGCGTTCTGGAATTGCGGCGACTTTTGTCGTTGCCCATAAACCGCAATACGATTCATGACCTGCGGCAGAACATTGGCTGCTTGTGCGGACAATTAAAGAAACAGCAGCCGGTATCGCCTGAATCTGCAAATGAAATTGCCTGGCTAATGCAGGAGGTGTACCAGGTCGAAGAGCAGTTCCTCCACAGCGGCGTCCGGAATGTGGAAGGGGCTCCGCAGTTGCTGCATGACCTTTTGCTGGTACTGGCGATTCTTCCGGACGTTCTCGATATGGACGCCGAGGAAAATCTGAAGCTCCCATCTGGCCTGACTCTGTATGACTGGCTGATCGAGTTCAAGGATTCCGATCGATTCGACAGACATGCCACGCATCCGCTGTCTTTGTCACACGTGGTTATCCGTGCACTGATATTTTGCGGACTGGATGCGGACGACCAATATGATGTCGACAATGTTTTCCGGAGAATCGCTGTAGCAGTCTTCAAGCGCAGGATCCACCATTCGTATTTTGACTATGCAACGCGATATGTGCAGTTGAAGTTCTACGGCGAGTAGTCTGGAATCCGAAAATCACCTGTCTTCGTTGGATCAGACTCCGCTGACGGAGAGTCTGTCCACGTTGACAACCCCTCACGCGGACTGTACAATAATCGTTGTTCCCACGCCCATGGACCGCCTTTTTCCTTACTTTCACAATGGGCATCTATGCCGACGATCCTCGACAAAATAGTTGAAGTCAAGCGCGACGAAATCGCTGTCCGAAAAGCGCGTACCCCGCTCTCGGACCTGCGGGCACAGCTCGACGAAGAGCCGGCGCCACGCGGGTTTGCCTCGAAGCTCGACGCTGTCGTGGCTGCCGGCCGTCCCGGCGTCATCGCGGAAATCAAACGCGGCTCGCCCTCTCTCGGCTGCATTCGCCCGGACCTCGATGCCGCGGTGCAGGCCGGGGCCTACGAAGAGGGCGGCGCCGCGGCGCTGTCCGTGCTCACCGACGAGACATTTTTTTTCGGCAGCGATCGCGACTTCACCGACACCCGCGAGGCCGTAAGCCTGCCGATGCTGCGCAAGGAATTTATCATCGACGAATATCAGGTCTACGAGAGCCGTGTGCTCGGTGCCGACTGCATTTTGCTCATCCTCAGCATCCTGGATGACGCTGAGGCACGTGCCCTGTGTGATTGTGTGCATGGGCTTGGGATGGATGTACTCGCCGAGACACATAGCCGCGAGGAGATCGCCCGGGCCGTGGCCCATCTCGATTTCGACCTGCTCGGGATCAACAACCGCGACCTTAACACCTTTGATACTCGGATTGAGCACACCAGCGAAATGGCCGATGCCGTTGCCGATCGCAGTACGCTCGTTGCCGAGTCCGGGCTGCATGATCCGGCCGATATCGCGGCGTTGTGGGAGCAGGGAATTGGACGCTTTCTCGTTGGTGAAGCCTTCGTACGCTGCGACGATCCTGCTACCGCCGTACGTAGTTTTGTAGAATGTCGGACTATTTGCAGAGAGACCACATGAGTAGTGTAGATTTTCTTACTTTCGACGGCCGTTTCGGAGAGTTCGGCGGCCAGTATATCGCCGAGACCCTGATGCCCGCGGTGAACGATCTGGCCGAAGCCTTCCGCGAGGCTTGGGACGACCCGTCGTTTCATGCCGAGTTCGATCGGTATATGCGTGACTATGTCGGGCGCCCGTCCGCTTTGTACCAGGCCGAAGCGCTAACCGCGCGGCTTGGTGGCGCGCAGATCTACTTCAAGCGCGAAGACCTCAATCATACCGGCGCCCACAAGATCAACAATACGATCGGCCAGGGATTGTTGGCGAAGCGCATGGGAAAGGGGCGGATCATCGCTGAAACCGGTGCCGGCCAGCACGGTGTTGCTACCGCAACGGCCGCCGCGATTTTTAAGTTCGAATGCGAGATCTTCATGGGCGAGGAGGATATTCGGCGCCAGGCGGAGAACGTCAAGCGCATGAAGTTGCTGGGGGCCCGGGTTATTCCTGTCACCAGCGGTACTGGCACGCTCAAGGACGCCATGAACGAAGCGCTGCGCAACTGGGTGGCGACGGTCGATGACACATTTTACATCATTGGGTCGGTCGCGGGACCCCATCCTTATCCGCTCATGGTCCGGGAATTCCAGCGGGTGATCGGCGACGAGACCCGGGCGCAGTTCCTCGAGCGCGAAGGGCGGTTGCCCGACACGGTTGTCGCCTGTGTAGGTGGGGGGAGTAATTCTATCGGCATTTTCGCTCCGTTCATCGATGAGCCATCCGTCCGTCTCATCGGTGTGGAAGCAGCAGGCAGCGGTTTGGCTACCGGCAAGCACGCGGCAGCAATTGGCGGCGGCAGCGTTGGCGTGCTGCATGGCAGCAAGACGTATATCATGCAGACTGATGAAGGGCAGGTGATCAATGCCCACTCGATCAGTGCTGGTCTCGATTACCCCGGCATTGGGCCTGAACACTCCCATCTGTTCGCGACCGACCGGGTCGAGTTTGTGCCGATTGACGACGCCGAAGCGGTCGCGGCGTTTCTCGAGTTGACGCGGGTTGAAGGTATTGTGCCGGCGCTGGAGTCCAGTCACGCGATTGCGCACGTCATGAAGATTGCGCCTGAACTGCCGGAGGACCATGCCATCGTCATTAATCTCAGCGGCCGAGGCGACAAGGACATTGCATCGGTCAATGACTTCGTGGAGGCGTCGTCGTGAATCGTATCGATCAAATGACAGGCAATGGCAAGAAGTTTTTTGTCGCCTACTACACGGCGGGTTTTCCTACAGTGGCAGCCTCTGGCGCGATCCTCGATACTCTCGTCGAATCTGGTTGTGACCTTGTCGAACTGGGGTATCCGTTTTCGGATCCTACTGCCGACGGTCCGACCATCCAGGCCTCGTCGGAGACGGCGCTGAAGAACGGCTTCACGCGAGCTGGTTATTTCCAGTTGCTGCAGGAGTTCCGGCAGCGCCACCCCGACGTGCCCGCTGTCGTATTCAGCTATTACAATCCCATCTTTCGTTACGGCATTGACAAATTTGCGGAGCTTGCAAAGACGGCCGGTGCCGATGGCATGCTCATTGTCGATTTGCCGCATGAAGAACAGGCTGACGTCCGTGCGGTGCTCGATCGCCAAGGCTTACACCTGATTCAGCTGGTAGCGCCGACGACCGGCCAGGAGCGGACCGGGAAAATCCTCAAAAACGCCAGTGGCTTCGTCTACCAGATCTCGTTGCGTGGTGTGACCGGTGTACGCGACACGATCGCTGCGGACGCCGGAGAAAATGTCGCTCGCACCCGTGCGGTGACAGAGTTGCCGATTGCACTGGGCTTCGGCGTTGGCACCGGTGAGCAGGCCCGTGCTGTGGCTGCTGCCGCCGACGGGGTCGTGGTGGGCAGTGCGATCGTCACGTGCATCGCCGAGAATCAGCCGGATCATTTGCCGGCCTTGCGTGCACTGGTGACAGAACTGACTGCAGCTGTTCATGGCTAAAACATGAAAATAGGTATTCTCGGCGACATCCACGCGAATCTTGAGGCGTTTCACGCGATACTCGGTGCTCTGGAGACTGAGGTATGCGGGAAGATTCTTTGCACCGGGGATGTTGTTGGTTACGGGCCCAATCCGCAGGAGTGTGTTGACCTGGTCCGTGAGTTAAAAATGCCGTGCGTCATGGGTAACCACGACGAGTGGACAGTTGTGCAACAGATGCGCTGGGAAATCTCGGACTTGGTTAAGGAAGATATCATTTGGACCCGGGCGACACTCACAGAAGACGCCATGGCCTGGCTTAGAGAGTTGCCGAGGTTCTATGCGTACGGCGGCGTTGAAGTGATCCACGCGTCCAATGCGCCGTCGATGATCTGGCCATATGTGAGGGACGAAAAGTCGCTGGTGATGAACTTCAAATATCAAAAATGCAGCATCTGCTTCAATGGCCACACGCATGTGCCGGCGATCGGCTGTAAATCGCTCGACACGGATCCACTTTTTCTCGATTTGTCGGAGCAGATGCAGCTGCCGACCGGCTGTAAGCTGCTGATCAATCCGGGCTCTGTCGGTCAGCCGCGCGACAAGGATCCGCGAGCCGCCTGTGCCATTTACGAAACTCGCGACCGCTCCCTTCGTTTTGTGCGGGTGCCCTACGATATAGCGCGCACGCAGGCGGCGATGACTGCCGTGGGTCGACCGCAGCATTTCATCGATCGTCTGGCACTTGGTCAATAGGCATCGCGCGATCGCGCGTTCACTTTTAATCAACCCTACACGTCAAACACAGAATGCACTTCGGAATCATTGACGATATTGCCGCTCACCTCGCTGCCGCTGCCAAACTCGAAGTGGTCGATATCGCTGTGGACCCGTGTCCCGCCGATATGACCGGCGACATCACCGTCAACTGCTTCCGCCTGGCGAAAACCCTGCGCCGGAAGCCTGAAGATATTGCAGAGGAGGTCACGGCCTTCTGCAACAGCCATGAAGACGCCAAGACCGCCGAGCGCATCAAGGCCTTTGTAAATGTCACCCTGACTAACGCTTCATTGTTTCGTGACACGGTTGCCAATGCTGTAGCGCTGTTGCCGCGCAATATCGTCGCGGACGACGAGAAAGAGCGATTCCTGGTTGAGTATTCGGCGCCGAACACCAACAAGCCACAGCATCTCGGCCACGTTCGCAACAACACGCTGGGCATGGCAATCGGCAGCATCCTCAAGCGTGTGGGACACGATGTTACACTGGTCAACCTGATTAATGACCGTGGCGTGCACATCTGCAAGTCGATGATTGCCTATCAGCGATTCGGCGACGACTGCACGCCCGAATCCACCGGCAAGAAGGGGGACCACCTGGTTGGCGATTACTATGTGCGCTTCGATCAGGAGCTCAAGAAACAGATAGCCGAACTCAAGGCGCGGCAGCCGGAACTGGCCGACGCGAAGGAGGAAGAGCTCTTCTCGCAGACCGAACTGGGTGCTGCCACCCACGCCATGTTGCGTGCCTGGGAGGACGATGACCTCGAGGTGCGGGCGCTGTGGGAGAAACTCAACGGCTGGGTGCTCGATGGGTTCAACGCCACCTACACGCGCGCTGGTGCTGAATTTGACCGGGTCTATTTCGAGAGCGACACCTATATCCTGGGTCGCGACATTGTCGATGATGGTCTGCAGCGCGGCGTTTTCACCAGGCGCGAAGACGGCGCTGTCGAGATCGACCTCGAGGCCAGAAAGCTCGGACGCAAGGTTGTCCTGCGCAGTGACGGTACCAGTGTCTATGTCACGCAGGACATCGGTACCACTGTGCTCAAGCATCGTGACTTCGAGCCAACCGCCATGATCTGGGTCGTCGGCGACGAGCAGAAATATCATTTCGATGTGCTTTTTGCCATCCTGCAGTCGCTGGGCTACGAATGGGCCGAGAATCTGCACCACCTGGCCTACGGCATGGTCAACCTGCCTCAGGGCAAGATGAAGAGCCGCGAAGGCACGGTCGTTGATGCCGATGACCTTTTCGACGGCATGACCGCGCTGGCGCGGCAGAAGACACTCGAGAAATGGGAGGAGATTCCGGATGACATTGACCGGCGCGCGCATATCATTGCTATGGCGGCGATCAAGTTGATGCTGCTGAAAGTCGGTGTTCGCTCGACCATTAAGTTTGATCCGGAAGCGGCGATCCGGTTCGAAGGTGACAGCGGTCCGTTCGTGCTCTACAACTATGCGCGAATCGCCTCTCTCAAGCGCAAGACTGCCGATGCCGACCTGCCGGATGCCGTCGACTGGTCCTTGCTCGGGGAACCGACCGAACGGGCCCTGGCGATTCGCTGTGCCGGCTATGTCGAGGTGTTGCGTCGTGCGGCACGCGAGTTCGATACGTCATTGCTGGCGGGTTACCTTATTGACCTGGCCCGGGATTTCAGCAGCTTCTGGAACGCTTGCCCGGTGCTCAAGGCCAAGCCGGCTGTCGCCCGCACGCGGCTCGAACTGTGCAGTGTTGTCGCCGCCATTCTCGGTGACGGTCTGGATACGTTGACGATCGACAAGCTGGAGTCGATGTAATGGCTGCCGGCGATGGATTGTTTCGAAAAAACATTGCGGCGATGCACGGGTATGTGCCTGGCGAGCAGCCGCGCGACGGTCAATACGTCAAGCTGAACACCAACGAGAATCCGTATCCACCGTCTCCCGCTGTTGCTGAGGTGCTGAACACTTTTGACTGGGCCTGGTTGAATCGTTACCCGGACCCGCTGGCGGATTCTGCGCGCGATGCCGCTGCCGGCGTCATGGGGGTCGAGCGTGACTGGATTCTAACCGGCAACGGTTCCGATGACATCCTCACGATCGTGACCCGGGCCTTTGTCGGTGAAAACGATGATCTCGCCTATTTCGAGCCGAGCTATTCCCTTTATCCGGTGTTGACGGATATCCAGGGCGCCAACCGCCGCGTGGTCGTGTTGACCGGTGATTTTGAAATGCCGGCGGATACAGCAGAACAGATTGAGGGAAGTCGACTATTGTTTATCGCGCGTCCCAATGCGCCGACCGGCAATTCCTTTCCACTGGTGCAGATTGACGAACTTTGCGCGGCGTTTGCTGGTGTCGTCGTCATCGATGAAGCCTACGTCGACTTTGGAGATGACAGTTGTGTGGAGCTGGTGAAACGCCATGGGAATGTCGTGGTGACCCGGACCGTCTCGAAGGGGTATTCGCTGGCAGGTGTGCGTTTTGGCTGGGCCTGTGCGCAGCCGCATCTGATCGCCGGATTGATGACGGTCAAGGATTCGTACAATGTCAATGCCTTGACCCAGGCCGTGGTTGTTGCCGCGCTGGCTGATCAGCCTCAGTTCCAGGCCAATGTCGCACGCATCCGGGCGACCCGTGAGCGGGTCGTCGCCGCACTTGCCGCTGGCGGTTTCGAGGTGCTGCCGTCGTCGGCCAATTTCCTTTTCGTCAAACCGCCGATAGCTGGCGACCAGTTCATGACCGAGTTACGTGAGGCGGGGGTCCTGGTCCGCTATTTCGATGGCGCCCGCACCCGCGATCATGTCCGCATCACGATTGGCACGGACGAAGAGATGGATGTGCTGCTGGCGGCGCCTTGCGTTCGGCGTTGCGATTGATATTCGACCTTCAACATCTATACTGCGCAGTCGCGCTGAAGAGTTTTAATCCTCGTCAATTAACGGGTTTTTCATGAGTAAGGTTTTTCTTTTTCCAGGTCAGGGCTCTCAGGCAAAAGGCATGGGTGCCGACTGTTTCGAGTTGTTCCCGGAATTGGTCGAACTTGCCGACGATATCCTAGGGTACTCGATTGTCGACCTTTGCGTCGACGACGCCGAGGCGAATTTAGATAAGACGCAGTACACCCAGCCGGCGCTCTATATTGTTAATGCATTGATGTACCTTCAACGGTTGCAGGATGGCAACGAATTAGTTCCCGACTTCGCGGCCGGCCACAGCCTCGGAGAGTATAACGCGCTGTTTGCCGCCGGTGCGTTTGACTTCGCAACCGGCCTGAAGTTGGTGCAACGGCGTGGCCAAATTATGAGCCGTGTCGAGGGTGGCGGCATGGCTGCAGTTATTGGTATGACGGTCGATGAAATTCGGCAGGTGCTGGCGGACTCAGGTTGTGATGGCATCGACATTGCGAACTTCAACGCGCCGACGCAGACGGTGATCAGCGGGCCAAAGGCAGACATCGAGGCTGCCCAGACTGCCTTCGAGAGTGCCGGCGCACGGATGTATGTGGTACTGAAGGTCAGCGGTGCCTTTCATTCCCGCTACATGAAGGACCCGGCTGCGGAGTTTGCGGAGTTCATCGACAGCTTCAGCTTTCAACCGCTCAAGTTCCCGGTGATCGCCAACCACACCGGGGAGGCCTATGGGGCGGGCGATATTCACGAGCAGCTAATCATGCAGATCAGCAATTCAGTACGGTGGACGGACAGCATTCAGTATTTGATGGACCAGCCTGCCGTAGAGTTCGAAGAGGTCGGCCCCGGCAAGATCCTCACGAGCCTGATCCGTCAGATCCAGCGCGGACGCTGACCTGGATTGGCGTGATGTATTTTTCCTGTCCCGCAGACGTGCGCCGTTTTACTTCAAGGGCGCTCGATCATGATCCGACGGATCATGTCCATCTCCACTTCGCTCACACCGATATGGGATAGATAGGCGGAGACGGCTTCGCGGGCGTCGTCGCCTTGAAGGGCGCCAAAGTCGCCGAGTGCCCGCAACAGATTGATGAAGTCGATGGCGTTGCCGCTGCGCTCGCCCCAGATAGCGAGGCTGGTCAATTCATAGTCAGTAATGAGATTGTCAATCGAGACGCCGAGCAGGCCGTTGATCAGCAGGGCTACGGTGCCGGCGCGGTCGGCGCCGCCGACGCAGTGCA
Source organism: Lentisphaeria bacterium (assembly GCA_963580095.1). GTDB lineage: Bacteria > Verrucomicrobiota > Lentisphaeria > JABSQK01 > CAJWLW01 > CAJWLW01. The sequence goes on from CAUZJQ010000074.1 coordinate 13,265, forward strand.
GATAAATTGGGTAGCGATCGGCGGTGGCCAGTACTTTGAAGGTTTCTCGATAGGGTTCGGCCATCGCTTCTTCGGCAATCGAGCCGTACGGGGCGATGGGGATATTGAGCCAATCGACATCGGCTTCGTCCAGTGCCGGACTGGCTTTTTCGCTGGCACCGCGAAAATCGAGATCCGTGCGGATGCCTAGTTTATTTGTCATATATGCGAGGCTGTCGTCACCAACCGGCAGTCTGATGTTGAGCTCCGAGCCGCGGTAGATCAGTCCCTGGCGAACCATCCCGGTGCCGTCGGCCAAGGGCCAGCCTCCGAGGTCACGGACATTGGTGGCACCCTCGACGTGGATCCAACGCGGCGTTCGGGCGCTTGTCGTGAAGCTGTGTATTGCGGACTCCGCAGCAGTTTTGTCAAGGGCGCGGACGCGCCAGAAATATTGTGTGTCGAGGTACAGGTGATAGACATCTTCCTGACAGTCGGTGAGGTTGTCGATGACGATTGCATCGGCAAGGTCCGGACTGCGGGACACGCTCAGTTCATATCGGGTTTCGCTGTCGCCTACAGGATCCCAGATGAACTGGACCGGCGCCGGCCGACTGCGGTCCTCGTTGATGACTTCCAGATCATCCCATCTATAGGCGACGGCGTCGACGGTTTCGTCGGTGATGTGCGCTTCGGGTAGCGGCCAGGTGTAGCGCTGCAGGGGCGGTGGTGTCGTGCCGTCCGGTGGCTGGCGGAGTTGTATTTTTATCGGCATGAAGGATTGATCGGATGTTGAACGGTGTAAAAAGCACCTGCAGGTTGGGTGAAAGATTAACCCGACTCTGACTATTATGGTAACGCGATTCAGCTTGTTTGCCAAAAAAAAACGCGCATTCAAAAAAGTTCTTGCATATAGTGCGAAACATTTCGTAGACCTACCCGTTGCGTTAGGGGAGTTGGCGTAAAAGCTTCCCTTTTTCCGCATGGAATCGCCGAACTTTGAAACTCAACCCCATCGGAGTGCCTCCAAACACGGGTGCAGGAACCAGTTGTGGCTGGTGATTGCTTCTGAGTTGGCGCACCGTACAAGCCCGCCCGATCCGACGCTCAGCTGCGCGGATCTGATTTGCAGCTGACTTTCCGAAAAGAAATGAGAATTCTCGAAAAAAAAGTATGTGCAATGGCACCCAGAATCCATGGACTGTTGCTCTGTCGGTGCTGGTAAAATTATAGAAACAGCAAAAATATTCGTATTTGGAAATGGTCAGAAGCGAAGGAATCACATCGCTTTCCCCGGTCTTGAATCGGCATATTGCCTTAAGCTCAACCAGCCCATAACACCCTTACAGATTTAGGAGACATGCCCATGTGGAATTTTTACAGACACGCTTTCCTTTGCGGTATAATTCTTGGGATTACAACTGCTACGGTTTCCGCGCAAGTTATCCTTTGTAATCTCGAAGTAACTGGCGGCGGCGCTCCCGTTGCCCCCGACGGCAGCGGCATCACGCTGATTGGCGGTCATGTTGGCGGGGTTGGTGGCATTGCGACGGATTCCGGGATCACTCCCCTCGCATCGCCTGTTCCACAGCCCTTTGGCGAGGTCGTCAGCATTGCCTCCGGTGCCGGGGTTACAGCACAAGTGGGATTCGCCCCAGTGATCGAAAATGGATGCGTATTGAATCATGTGGAGTGCACAGCATGTGTGGATTTTGCGGAGCAGGTCTACCAGGAATTCTGCAATCGTTGGTTGCTGCAGAATCCGCGGATCACCTCGCTGGGCCAGATTCTGGGATTGGTCGATATAATTCTCAATGAGTTGACTGAGACAGTGATTTGCAACAACGGCGAATCTGGTGCCGGCAGTTTTTCGAATTGCTCTGTCTTCGTCACTGAGGCCTTCGATACTTTCATTGGCGCTCTGCCTTAAGAGAGCAGGGCCTGGTGCAGATGCTTTTCCGAGAACTTAAATCAAAAAACGTTCCAACAACAAAGAAAAGAGGAAAACAGAAATGAGAACCCCGAAACTGGTAATCGCGTTTGTATTGGGATTGTTTTTGGCAATCAGCTGTCCCGCCCCACACTATACGAATTGGAACGGTTCGAGGATGAATGTCCAGGGCGTTCTTCAGGGGGCAAACTCGCCCGTTGACTTGACCTTGAAAATTTTTTCCGGAGATGCAGGGACCAACGATGAGCCAACGTTTGTTGAGACTCATGAAGCCGTAGTGCTGAACGGCAATGTCTTCTCAGTTACCCTGGGGTCGAAGACCACTGGCGCCATTCCGTTGGAACTTTTTTCGTACGCGGCAGAATATGAGCTGGAGATTCAAGTTGGTACGGATCCGCCGCTTGAACCCCGCTTGGCGCTTACCCGGGTCGCTGGATCGTTTTCCTCCTTCAATATGGACGGGAAAGACAACACGATCCCGTCCATCGGTGCGGTCCAGTTGCGGGCGGATGATGCCCAGATTGATTTCGGCTCCAGTGGTTTGTGCGGCGTGGGGATTGATCCTAATTTGACCGGTATCAACGTCTCGGATCCCACGGGGGTCCGGATCACGGGCGGGCAGCAGTTGCTCTTTGGGCCGACGGATTTTTGCGGCATTGAAGTCGACCCGAACGGGCAGATGCCAGGAATCCAACTGCGCGACCCGAACGGTATTCGGATAATCAACCCGGATTCCGCGGGGGCAGCGTCGCTCTTCTTCGGTAGCACCGACAATTGCGTGATACGGGCCAATCCGGCGGGGGCGCTGACGAGCGGACTCGAACTTCGCGACCCGAGCGGCGTGCGGATCATCGGCGAGGGCAACAGTGCCGATCTTTTCTTCGGTGCCACAAACGAATGCTCGATCGGCGTCGACGGCCCAGGCGGCCTGACCGGCATCAAGGCAACCGACCCTGTGGGCGTGCGGATCACGGGCGGTCAGCAGTTGCTCTTCGGGCCGACGGATAATTGCACAATCAGGGCCCAGGCGGACGTCGGTTTGGCCTTGTCGGATCCGACGGGGATTCGCCTGCTAAACCCGGAGCCTGAGAAACCGACTAGGCTCCTCTTCGGTTCCACCGAAGCTTGCCGTATCGAAGTGGACCCGAACGGCCCAACTGGCTTACAACTCCGCGACCCGGACGGTATACGGATCATCGGAGACGCCAAGGGGGCTGATCTTTTCT
>CAUZJQ010000075.1:0-16415 GCA_963580095.1 Lentisphaeria bacterium
AGATATTCGAGGTTTGGGGTGGGTCGACTGGGTTTACAGAGCACCATGCCGATGTGATCGTCGACAGCGGTTTGTTCACGATTCAGATCGGTTCGATCGTATCCCTGTCCGATTTGTCTTTCGACAGTCCCTACGAGCTGGAGATCTCTGTCGATGCCGGCGCACCCCTGGTACCTCGTATGAAGCTGACTTCAGTGCCGTATGCCATGAACGCGCTCAATGCCGCGGGGGTCAATATTTTCGGCGGCAGTGTCGGCGACGTGCTGACCAATGACGGCAACGGCAATGGTGCCTGGGGCCCGCCAGGAGCCGGCCCGCAGGGTCCAGCAGGAGCAGACGGTACAGACGGCCCGCAGGGGCCACAAGGTGCAGTAGGGCCTGCAGGTCAAGCAGGAGCAGACGGTACAGCAGGAGTTGATGGTCAAGACGGCCCGCAGGGTCCACAAGGTGCAGTAGGGCCTGCAGGTCAAGCAGGAGCAGACGGTACAGCAGGAGTTGATGGTCAAGACGGAGCTGGTTTCAATAATGGAACAATGATAGGTGATATAAAATTTTGGAATGGAAATATGTGGGTAACTTTATCACCGACGTTGAACGAAGGTGCTACTCTTCAATTGATCGGTGGTATACCTGCTTGGGTTGGAGGAATACCAACACCACAGCTAGCCACTTTAACCACCACAGCGATTAGCAATTTAACAGATGTAAGCGCAACAACAGGCGGTAACGTTACCAGCGATGGCTTTGCGCCAATTACCCAAAGAGGGGTATGTTATGGCACATCAACAAACCCAACTACAGTCAATAGCACTACTGATAATGGAAGCGGCACAGGACCCTTTAGCAGTAACCTTTCAGGTTTAACAGCCAGCACCACCTACTACGTGCGCACTTACGCAACAAACAGCGCAGGAACGGCTTACGGGAATGAGGTTAGTTTTACCACGATGGATCACTGTGGTTGTACAGATATAACAGCATGTAACTATGATGCAGCAGCTACTTGTGATGATGGTTCTTGTAATACTGTATATGGCTGTATGGATGTAACGGCCTGTAATTATGATCCAATAGCTACTTGTGATGATGGTTCTTGTGATGGTGTTCCAGGATGTACAAATGTTTTAGCATGTAATTATAATCCAAACGCAGTATGTGATGATGGTTCTTGTAATACTGTATATGGCTGTATGGATGTAACGGCATGTAATTATGATCCAATAGCTACTTGTGATGATGGTTCTTGTATATTGCCAGATGGATGTACAAATTTTTTAGCATGTAATTATAATCCAAACGCAGTATGTGATGATGGTTCTTGTAATACTGTATATGGCTGTATGGATGTAACGGCATGTAATTTTGATCCAAGTGCTAATTGTCCTCAAAATCAATATTGCTTATATGGAACTTCAGGTTGTACAGATATAACAGCATGTAACTATGATGCAGCAGCTACTTGTGATGATGGTTCTTGTATATTGCCAGATGGATGTACAGATCCTGCATACTGCAACTATGACCCAACAGCTCTCTGTGATGATGGATCTTGTCTTAATACTTATGGATGTCATGATCCCGCTGCGCATAACTATGATCCCTCAAAAACATGTCATGATAGTGCTTTATGTATTTATCCAATCGCACCCATTGGATCTTTTTATGAAGGAGGTATTGTATTTTGGCTCGATGAAACTGGACAACATGGATATGTTATTTCAATATCAGATATTGGTACGGCACAATGGGGTTGTTCTGGAACATCAATAAGCACAAGTACTTCTGCCCATACTGGCTTACAAAACACTCAGAATATTCTTGCTGGATGCTCTGATCCGGGATGCGCAGCCAGACTATGCGATAATATTACAATGTTTAATTATACAGACTGGTATTTGCCATCAAAAGGTGATATGCGTTTCATTGAACCTTATGGATATACTGGTAGTATAAAGACTTTAATTAGTAACGCATGTGTTGCTAATGGAGGACAGGCGCTTCCAGATAGTAATGCTCCTATATTTGGTTGTTGGACATCTAGTCAGCTATCATCCACTAACGCTTTTCCAGCTTTTCTTCTTAATGGACATTATAGTAGTCCCAAAACAGAAATCAAAGCGGTGCGTCCAATTAGAGCTTTTTAACTTTTAACAATGAAAAAATTACTATTCATAATTATAATCTTAGCTTTTTCTACTTTCAGTTTTTCACAGCAAGTAAGTCGTCATGTTATAGCAAGTAGCGGTAATTGCTCCACTGCATCAGGTATAAGTGTATCCTCTACAATTGGAGTTCTACTGAGTCACTAGGCGGGGAGTCGTGGGGACAGAATTTCAATTGCACCGGTTGTACCGCCAGTGGGCGCCAGTCCGACTACTGGCAGACTTACAGTAACCATGTGCGCGCTGTTCGGGCTTTTTAATCATTTATCTATTTAACCTTCGTTGCGTAAGCAATCGATTTTTTTAAAAAAAGCAAATCTGGCGGCCGTGGAACCGTGTAGGAGCCTTAGATTAAAGCGTCACCGGCGTGGGCAGCGGCATAGGCATCGAGGTAAGCCAAAAAAACCTTTTCCACCTGGCGGGTGATTTTCCCCCCGCCCTCGGGGAACTTCAGCACGGTCCCGTCTTCAAGCCGCAGTGACGCGCACGGCATTACGTCGCGGGTTGCACTGGTGACAAAACATTCAGTCGCATCGTATAAGTCGTTGGCGTGAATGTCGATCTCCCGGCTCTCCAGTCCGAACTCTTGCAGAGCACGATGGATGTGTTTTTTGGTCAAGCCTTTCAGGTTGCCCGATGCCGGGGTGACGAGCTGCTCGCCGATGACAAACCAAGCGTTACTGTTTGCCGCTTCCGTTACAAGGCCTTCCGGGCTAAGGATGATGCAGTCATCGGCACCGAGTTGCCGGGCCTGGGTAATCGCCAGGATGTTGTTCAGGTAATTGCCGCCCTTGATGTTTGGGTCCAGCGCGTTAACGGGGTTTCGCCGTATCGATGGCACTGCCATATCCATGCCACGGGAATAGAATTCCGGGTTGCGCGCCGGCAGTGTGCTGACGATGATCACATAACGAGTTTTCAGTTCCGGGTTTGGATACAGGTCTACGGGACCCTCGCCTCGAGTGATCTGGTAACGTACATAAATATCATCCTCACGATGCGCCCCTGTTGCTTGGACGGTATGCCGGATTTCACTGATCAGTTCTTCCCGGCTCTGCGTGATGGCCATGCTGATCAGGGCCGCAGAGTTCTCGAGCCTGTCGAAATGATCTGCCATGAAAACAGGCACACCCCGATAGGTGCGGAAAACCTCGTAGACTGAATCCCCGTATAAAAAACCACGGTCCATGGCGGGAATCGTCGCCTCTTCCATCGGTGTGATTTTTCCATCCACATTGATCATCGGATTCATATCAGCTGGAAAACCCTGGTTGGGACTGGTTCATGTGCGTGTTTTGCAGGCCGGTACCTGCTGCGGGCAACGCACCTCACCGCTGCGCCGGAGAAGGTCTGACTTCCAACTGGCCGGTCGCGCTATATGAGAGGCGGTTGCCTCGTCCATCCGGGATACAGTATTGGCGGAGAGGGAGGGATTCGAACCCTCGGTACGCGCGAGACGCACACAGCATTTCCAGTGCTGCACCTTCAACCACTCGGTCACCTCTCCAGTAGCCCGTAATTACGTGTAATACACGGGCTGGGAAACTATACAGCGGGAAATGTGAAACGCGCAACAAACTGACAGAATGCGGGACTTCCATAAGACGGAAAGAGAACACTGCCACCCCCCCCCTGGCGATTGCCGCCGAGCTTCCAACCTGAGTGGTGGCGGTTGCAAATTTATTGATCACGGGCGAAGGTAGCAGCACCAGCGACAAGAATGGTGCATGGCCGTTGTCTCATCTCAACCTGGCAGGTGGATCGTGGTACATGTCCGCTTTTCAACTAATTGGAGAGGGAATCATGCCGACCACTGACCGAGCGCCCACTTCTCGGTATAGTGTTCTGATCGTTGACGACGAGCCGGCAATTCGCGACAGCCTCGAAATGCTCACTGCCGCGGAGTATCAGGTCCACGCCGCCTGTTCGGTGCGCGGTGCATTGGATGCGATGAGCGATTTCATGCCGGATGTCATCCTGCTTGACCTGTGCATGCTTGAGACCAATGGCATCGAAGGGCTGCGCCAGATCCGGCAATGCGATGCGGATGTATCTGTGGTGATTGTTTCCGGATACGGCAGCGACGAGATGATCCAGGAAGCGATGCGCGGCGGTGCCACCGACTACATCGGCAAGCCGTTCGACCTGGCTGAATTTCGCGAGACGATCGAGATCAATGTCGAGAAGACACAGCGTATGCGTCGGCGTCACTCGGCCAGTGAGCCACCGGCTGATCGGCACGTGGCGCCGCGACTGGTTGCAGGCGCCGATGACGTGGCACTGCTGCCTGAGCTTGGCCGTGAGTTGTGCCACGACCTGGCGAACAACCTCACGACCGTGAAAATTCCCATGCAAGTGATCGCCGAGTTCATGGAGAAGCGGGGCGGCGGTGAAGGTGTCGACGGGCTTCAGCAGTTGCTTAATTCTGGCCTTAAACAGCTCGATCGCTGTCTCGAGATCATCGAGAAGTTCGATGCAAAAACCAGCGTTATCGGCGAATCACGGCGTACGCACGTGGCGCTCGACGAGGTCCTCAATGATATCCTCGAGGTCAGCCGCCTCAAGATCACGGAAAGCCGGGTATCCATCGAGTTGACGTCGCATCTCCAGCAGTGCACCATCGAAGGCGATCGTATCCAGCTTTTCAGGGCCTTGAACAATATCGCGGACAATGCGCTCGAGGCCATGCACGAAACCGGCGGGAACCTCGAAATCGGCTGCGCTGCCAAGGGCAAGTTCACAGAAGTAACGATTGCCGATGACGGGCCCGGGATGCCGCCGGAGCGGCTCGCGAAGATTTTTAAGTCGCAGTATACCACCAAGGACCGGGCGTCTGCCGGTCTCGGCCTGAGTATCGCCAAGCGGGTGATTGACTCTCACGAGGGCGATATCAAGGTGCGCAGTGTTGCCGGCAAGGGCACGACGTTTACTGTTCAGTTCCCGGCAGCGCCCACCGGCAAGCTGAGTGCCATGAAGCCAGTCGCCACGGACAGTTCAAAGGTCGCTGTCCTTTACGTGGACGACGAAGAGAAGTCGTTGGAAGAGTTCAAAGAGATGTTCGGCGAGGGCTTCCCGGTGCTGACGGCAGCGTCGGGCCGTGACGGTTTGCAACTGCTGCAGGACAACGAGGATATCGGCGTTGTCATAGCCGATCAGCAGATGCCGGAAGAGGCCGGTGTCGAGCTGCTGGAAAAATGTCGCATGCTACGCCCCAATGTCGTCCGCATTCTTGCAACTGGCTACTCCGACATCGAGATCATTGTCGAGGCGGTCAACGCCAGACGGGTCTATCACTGCGTTGCCAAGCCCTGGGAACTGCCGCAACTCAAGCGCACGCTGATGCAGGCGCGGGAGCACTTCGGCGACACCTCCGAAAGCGGTGACTGCGCCGAACGCTCGGCGCAGTTCTATCACGACTTGTTGATTGCCAACCTGTACCGGGCGCTGCAGTCGATTACGATGACTATCAACCATCAAATCAACAATTCGATGGTGCCGATCAAGCTCTTTTTCGATTTACTGCCGGGCAAGCTCAAGGAAGCGGGGATAGATATCGATGCGCTGGCAGATCACGCGTTTTGGCAGGATCTGCATAAGAACGCGCAGAACGAGATGCTCAGAATTTCTGACAACCTGCGTGAACTGCGCAATGCCATTCAGTTGCCGGAGTCGTGAATATAGGCATTATGCTGGTGGCTGGAGCCAGCATGGTCGACACCCCAAGACTGCCGACGCCATGTCGATCCTCGACGAGTTGCCGCTGGAGTCGCTGGAGTCGCTGGCTGCTTCGCGATGACCCTGCAGTGGTGATATTCGCGGATGTTCTCGGTTTCGGGGAACTGGTGTGACCAGTCCGCAACCCGGTGCCCTGCATTCGTAAATCCACGCAAAGGCCTGGACCGGAGTGACCAGCTGGTGCTTGATTTCCGTGACGTGACAGTCCACCTTATATCCTCATACTCCAGCCCATATCCCCCCCGATCCGGATAGAACAGGTGCTGTTTCAGGCGTTGTGCGTACGATATGCTTGGACATGCGGGTGAACTCTACCGATGAAAACCCAGCGCCAGCGCGTCTTTACTCTGAGAGAACTTCCCGTGTCCATTGCAATTGCCGCAACCCTAACGAACATACCGTCGCCCTGATTGGTCATGAACGCATCCGCTGTCACTATACCTTCCCTGGTCATTGTCGGTCGTCCGAACGTCGGTAAGTCCGCCCTGTTCAACCGCGTTATGCAACGGCGTATCTCCATCGTTCACGAGCAGCCCGGAGTCACCCGAGATCGCGTCACTGCAGTGAGTGATTGGTGCGGTAAATACTTTCGCCTCGTCGATACAGGAGGGCTCAATGTCTTTCGCGGTGGGCATAAGGCGGACGGCTTCTTTGACGAGATGATTCGCGAACAGCTCGAAGAGGCCGTGGGCGATGCCGACTTTATCATCTTTGTCGTTGATGTCATTTCGGGTCTTGTGCCACTCGACCGTGAGGTGGCCGGATGGCTGCGCCAGCTTGGCAAGCCGGTGGTCGTCGCCGCCAACAAAGCCGACAACGACAAGATAGCCATCGGCGCTGGGGAATTTGCAGAGACCGGGTTCACCGATATCTACCCGATCTCCTGTCTGCATGGTCGGGGGGTCGGTGAGTTGCTCGACCATGCAACTGCTGACTTCGCAATGAACGAAGCCGAGCTCGACGAAGCACCGGCGATCAACATCGCGCTGGTCGGCCGGCCCAACGTCGGCAAGTCGTCCACAGTCAACCGCCTGCTCGGCGAGAATCGAGTGATTGTCAGCGAGGTGCCCGGCACCACCCGTGATGCTGTTGATATTCCGTTCGAGATCGAGCTGCACGGAGCCAGGGTCAAGGCGAACCTGATCGATACCGCCGGCATCAAGAAGCGTACGAAGACCAGTTCAGTGGTTGAGTTTTTCGGCCTGGCACGGGCACGCGCCGCCATTCGCCGCGCCGATATCGTCCTGGTGCTAATCGATGCCACCGAGCCCGGTACGGCGCAGGACAAGCGCATCTGCCGGCTGGTTCTCGATGAGGGCAAGCCTTGTGTGCTTCTGGCCAATAAATGGGATCTTGCCGGTAAGGAAGTCAAACAGAAAGACCTGTTCGAAAGCATCGCCCGGGCAATCCCTTTCCTCGATTACGCACCGATTCTGACTTGTTGCGCTGTGAGCGGCTACAATTTTCGTGAGATCCTGCCGTCCGTCATCGCGATTCACGAGCAGATGAGCATCGATATTCCGACGCCGCTGGTCAATCGTGTGGTCCAGGACCTGGTGGCACGCCTACCGCCGCCGGCGGGGGGCAGTACGCGGCTGAAGATTTATTACGGCACCTACAAGTCGCAACGCCCGCCGACCTTCATACTCTTCGTGAACGACGTCAAGAGTTGCCGGGGCAACTATGTCGCCTTCCTGAAGAACCAGTTCCGTCGCGCCTTCGGCCTCGACGGCCTGCCGATTTTTATCGAGTTCCGGCAACGCCGCCGTGGCGAGTTCCACAATGCGCCTGGTAAGAAGCGCGGCAAGAGTATTGCCTCGAATGAACGACGCTGAATTGTGACAGGTTGTGCCTGTCGTACCCGCGAATTTTCGCCTGCTTCGTGACATGATGTGTCCGCGCTTGTGCCGGCAGTGGTCCGGTTGCTGTTTTTTTGCGGGAAAGAGGCGTCTCGCGAGTAGACGGCAACAGAATTGGGAGCAAACTAACGAGTGGACAGCCTTCGCATCCTCCAACAGCGTTTCTTTGTAAGTGATCGACACTGAAATTATTCTTGCCTCACGTTCGCAACGGCGGCTGGACCTGCTGACCGCCGCCGGAATTCGCTGCCGGCAGGTGGTCGCGGATGTCGAGGAAGTCCTTTTGCCCGACGAACCGCCCGAGGCTCTCGTCTGCCGGCTTGCCCGGCTCAAGGCCGTCGCTGTCGCGCCGCAGTTTGCCAGTGACATCGTCCTCGGCTCGGACACCATCGTCTACCTGGAACCTGATGTACTGGGGAAACCACGCGACTACCCGGAGGCAAGTGAGTTCCTCGCCAGGCTCAGCGGCAAGACGCATCAGGTCTACACCGGTGTCTGTCTCTACCGGGAGAATCCCGATTTTCTTGATATCTGGTACGCCTGTACCGATGTCACGTTCAGATCACTCACTGCGGACGATGTCGAAAGCTATCTCGCCTGCACCGAACCGCTCGACAAGGCCGGTGGCTATGGCATCCAGGATCAAGGTGATCTGATTATCGAGAAGATTCGTGGACTCCGCAGCAACGTTATCGGGTTGCCGATCGAAGAAGTCATCGAACACCTCGCCGGACACAGCGGCACCGATGCTTGAATTCAGCGACAGTCCCTATGCTTTCGTGCCGCCGAAGATGAATAGGCTGATATTGGCGCTCATGCGTCAGTACAACCTGAGGCGCTTGCTGCCAAGCCCGGAAAAACGCATCTCCCGTATCATTGTGACAAATCCTGAGGTGCTGGATGCCGGGCGGGCGACGGCCGGCAACCGTCTGCTCTTTCTGCCGAATCACTCGACCCATTGCGATCCAGAGATCATGATCGAGTGCCAGCGGCAGCTTGGTGTCAGATCGTTATTCATGGCTGCCTATGACATTTTCCTGCGCAGCCGCCTGGAGGCCTGGATCATTCAGCATTGCGGCGTTTTCTCGATCGATCGCGACGGCAGTGATCGCCGCGCCATAGCTGCTGCCATGGAAACGCTGACAGCTGGAAGCTTTGCTCTGACTATTTTTCCGGAAGGCAACGTACAGTTTACCAATGACCGCGTAGAAGCCTTCCTGCAAGGTGCTGCCTTCATCGCCTTGAAGGCGACGAGATCTCTTGATGAGGCGGGCGACATTCATGCTGTGCCGGTATCGATCAAGGCGACGCACGTCACCGATGCGAGACCGGCGATTTGCCAGCGACTCACTGAGATTGCCGTGACTGCAGGCACTGGGTTTGACCGGGATCGGGACTTTCAGAGGGAGCTTCGCCGCATCGGCATGATCGTTCTCCGTCGGGAACTTGAGCAGCACGATTATCCACTGCCGAAAGGCGCCGACGATGATCTGGGGACGGTGCTGCACGCGGTTGCAACCGCGATCGTTGAGGCACTCGAAGCTGAGATTTCACGGCAGCCGAAGCCACGCGATACGCTGGTCGACCGGATCCGTGCCATCCGTCGGCTCGTGCATGGGTGTTTGCTTGACCCGGACTTGGCCGATCAGCACGCGCAAGCGCATGTCTGGGCGCGACAGGCCATGCTGGCGTTCCGGGTGTCGAGCTACAGCGGCGACTATGTCGCGACGAAACCGACTGTCGATCGCGTCGGGGAGACGGTCGAGAAACTCATGGAGGACCAGACTTCGATCATGCCGCCGGCGTACGCCGAGCGGCATGCGTACGTCCGCCTGGGTACTCCGGTATCCTTGTCCGCATATCGTTCGGCGTTTGAGGAGAGTCCCAGACAGGCGGTGCAGGTGTTGACGGACAAGTGGGAGGAGGCGGTGCAGGCGGGGCTCGATGTGTTGAATGCAGAGCTGCAGACGCCCGGTGCCGAATTGTTCACTCCATGACTTTCGTCTGCGTGTCGGGGCTGATGTTCGGTGGGCGCAGGGGGCTGTGCGTACCCTCGTTCGGGGCGAGAAGGAAGTTCGCTTTTTCGGCGAACGTCGCGATCTCGAATTGCGTACGAATAATCATGTCATGACAATAGCGGCGGAGATCCTTCAACGTTTTGCGGTCGGTCCCGCTGCCGGCGATGCCGAGCAATGCTGCCTGGCCATGTTTCTGGCGCAGCTCGCTGATGTAATCGCAGTCGGGGCCGAGGGTCGGAATGTCGATAATTACCAGATTGAATGGCTCACTTTCGGAGTCGAGGATGTCATCTGCTTCGGTGGTGTCGGCAGCGGTGACAACCTCGTGTCCCTGCGTCGTCAGCACGTGAGCATAGAAGCTCCGCAGGTCCGCGTCTTCGTCGATCACCAAAATCCGATGGATGACTGGTTCAGCCATGTACTGTTACTCCCTCCTGGTGAACACATACAGACCTACTATGACAGTGGTCGGGAATCTGTGCACAGCAAGATCAGCGCAGCCCGAGTAGTCTTGTGGCCAGATCCCCGACGAAATAGCCGATGGCGGCAACGCCCAGTCCGACCACGAACATGTCGAAACCGCTGCGCCAGAGATTGCGGCCAGTGAAAAAACTGCGGGCAGCGCCGACGACGAAATGTGATATCATGGCCAACACAAATGCTGACCAGATTGCCAGATGTCCCTGGGAAATGAAAAACGGTATAACCGGGATAATTGCGCCGATGGCGGTTGCCACGCCAGTGATCCAGCCTTCGCGCACAGGCGTCCCGTATTCGTCGCCGAGGCGTAATTCCTCGCGGATCATTTCCTCGAGCGCCTTTTCCGGTGAAGCCATGATTTCTGAAGCGACCTGCTTTGCTCTTTCGGGCAGGAGGCCGCGGCTTTCGTACATCAGTGCCAGCTCTTCTTCTTCGATCTCCGGCATCAGCTCGATTTCTTTTTTCTCCATGGCGATTTCATGCATACGCACTTCCTGCGTACTTTTCGCTGCGAGATAGCTGGAAGAGCCCATGGACAGGGCGTCCGCGATGGCGCCGGCGAGACCGGTCAGCAGGATATACTTTGGATTGAGATCGGCGGCAAGGACGCCAGCAATCAACCCGGCGATCAATCCGAAGTTGGCGGTCAGTCCGTCATTAAATCCATAAACTATGTTAGCCATCGTGCCGCTTGATTCGATGCGGTGCCAGGGCTCGCCGTCAATATTGGCGATTTTCGCCAGGTCATCGGCATGCTTGGCGGAATCCCGGGCCAGTGTCAGCGCCGTGTCCGCTGCTTCACCGGGCTCGCTGCGGGCATGCATCTCGAGATAGGTCCGCACTTCCTGGCCCTCCTCATGCAGCAGCAGTTTGACGATGCTGTCGGGGCCAAAGCGTCGTGCCCACCAGGCCAGTACGCGGCTTCGTACAGTCGGGGTCGGCGGCGGTAGTTCGACATTCCTCTCGGCCAGCAGCCGCCCCCAAATCGCGGTATGGCGTTCCTCCATATTCGCCAGGCGGGCGTATAATCCCTTCGTATCGGCGTCGAGTTCTACGGCCGCCAATGTGTGGTACAGGTACGCGGCGTCTGCTTCATCCTGCCAGTGATGGCGCCATTCTCGGAGGTCATCTGCCATCAGTCAGCCCACCGTTTTTTGAAGCAGTAATTCTGCGCTGGCCATTTGACGAAATTCGTTGGTGCCGATCTGCAACGCCTGCTCCCGTAAAATGCCCGCGACGGGGTCCTGATAACAACACGGCTTGCCTTGCCATCGAGTACCTCCCAAATTGTCCTTGTTCGGTGTCGCCGCGCTTGCGGCGGTGAATTAATGCGTGCTGCCGAACCATTTTCCATTTTCTTGACGGTATGAAAGTTCAATTCGCCATAAAGAAGACGGTTTCAATCTACGGTACGTTACTGAGTTCGCAAATTGACTGCCCTCGGTTGGAGATAGTCCATTCGATACGGAAAGGTAGTGACAGCCGTTGTTGGCTCGGTCAGTTTGAATAGCTGTGGTCGTGCACATCCTGTGCTTCGGGGAATAGGGCAATCGTAAAGCCGGGCTATGATGCTTGGCAAGCAGGGATATTCTGAGGGATGCGGATGCTGTGGAATTATATCGGCTTCGACAGCTCGCGAATGACGGTGCAGGGGTTAGCCCGTCAGTTCGCTGTAGTGTTCGGAGTTTTTGCGATTATCGGTCTCTCCTGGCCATATCTGGTTCGATTGGTGAGCGAACGGGGGCGCATATCGCTGGCGTACGAAGACGGATTGGACGCCGGCGACCGCCTGCTGATTGAGTATCTCGAGCGCTCCCCGGATGCGACATGGGCTTGGTACACTCTGGTGAAGCAGCCGCGACCCGATGGTAGGGGACTGGACAAGTCCGAACTGCTGTCGAGAATAGAAACCTGTCCGGTAGTGCCGCCGGTTGTTTTGCGGGCCTGGTACTATCTGTACACGGACGGTGCCGAGCGCGCTTTGCGCGAACTCGATGGCGGCGGGGATGTCCGGATTCATCTGGCGCGAATCCGGATTTGCCTCGCTAACATGTCCTTGGAAGAGGCACTGGCTGCGGCAGAGGACGCTGTTGCTGCGCATCCCGACAGTGCGAAGACGCGTGCCTATGCGATCGATCTGCTGACCCAGTTCGGCCGTTTTGACGAGGCGCGCGCGTTGCTCGATGACGCTGCCTATGAGGTGCCCGGGATAGCGTACGCCAAGACCCGGCTCTATCTGCACACGGGCGACTATGTGCGTATGTCGATTGCGGTGGTGGTATATGAAGTAAGCAGTTACCCGCAGCGCGCGCCGACGGTGGTTGCGTCGCTGATCTGTGGCTTGGCCTGGCTGGTGTTTGTGCTGCACATGGGGCGAGTCTCGGCCTGGTCGGGAGGTGACAGGGGGGTCGCTGTCGTGGCCCTGCTCTGCGGTTTCGCCAGTGCAATTTTCTGTCTCATTCCGATCTGCCTGATGGAACCGTATTTTACTTTTCCTTCGGAGGACCCGGTCTACAATTTTATCTACTGTGTGATCGCCATCGGAATCAAGGAAGAGCTCGTCAAGCTGTTGCTGGTGGTCCCGCTGCTGCCGTATCTGGTCCGGCAGCGAGACCGCCTGAAGATTCTGACGATCACCTCTATCGTTGGTCTAGGTTTCGCGATGAACGAGAACATCGGATATTTCCTTGGCGGCGGCAGTGTCGTTGTGTCACGATTCCTAACGGCGAATTTCTTTCACATGGTACTGACCGGCTACTGCGGCTATTACCTGGTTCGGGCCGTCCAGGGCGGCGGCGGGCATTGGAATGTCTTTGCGCTCCAGACGTTGCAGATGTCTGCGATCCACGGTCTTTACGATTTCCTGGTGACTATGGATGCCGTGCTGGAAGGGGTGAGTCTGTTTGCCATGACTGTTTATGTCTGGCTGTCCCAGGTTTATCTGAGGCTGATCCTGGAAAGCGATCGCGAGGTGGCGCGGAAACTGCCGCTGACACGGCTTTTTGTCGCGCTGATGGCGGTAGTCACAGGCATTGCATTTGTTCTGGGCACGGGCTATCTGCCGACGCGCGTGGCGCTTGAGAACACGGTTTTGGGGGCGGTTGGGGTGGGGGTGATCAGCATCATGTTCTTTCGTGAGTTCAAGGAACCGGTCCACTGATTGACGTGCTTGTCACTTCTTTATCGTCAGTTCACTTGTCATTCTTTGATCGGCTGCGTACTATAGGCGCTTTCGCAGTGCCGCTTATGCTGTCAGTCGACCTGCTGTCGGGCAATTTGTCAGGCCTGAAAGTTGATCACGCAGATTCAGGCTTTCGGGGGAGGGCATGAAGAACATTGATTG
Organism: Lentisphaeria bacterium; assembly: GCA_963580095.1. Classification (GTDB taxonomy): domain Bacteria; phylum Verrucomicrobiota; class Lentisphaeria; order JABSQK01; family CAJWLW01; genus CAJWLW01. Next base: position 13,598 of record CAUZJQ010000075.1, read on the forward strand.
GGCGAATCTGGTAGTCGCCATTATGGATCGCCTGATCATTTCCCAGGCAGAACTGGCAACGCGCTGCAAGGTGGCGCAACAGACTGTATCGACGTGGAAGAAGGGCACGCGCACGCCCAGTGTTTTGGCACGCCGGCAGTTGATGGAATTTGCCGGCGCAGCCGAGCTGAACCTCATCTTCTTTAGCCGCAGCGTGGCGGACGGCGAAGAGTCCGGCTCCGGGGACGATGTCCCTGAACATGGGGGCCGGGTGGCAGGGACAATGGAGGAGGGCGCCGAATATTGCCCGCAGGCAACCGAATTTGTGACCGTTTTGCAGCAGTTGCCACCGAACATTGCCGAAGAGGTGCTGGAATACGCCCGCTTAAAGCTCGACTTGCATCGCCGTATGAACATCGAACCCAACCGGCATTGATTCGAGTAACCTTGACGTGTCGAGCGGCACGGAGCGCTGGACTGATCGCGCTTTCGGCCTCGATCGTTGCCATGAACCGCTCACGAATCGTCATTTCATCGCTCTGATCTGCTTGCATTCCGATCCAGCCTCATAAAGGAATCCGACTGTCATTCTGTCATCTCTATGACTATGCGTCGTGGATTCTCCCGGGCCACACAGTAAATTGATTAAAAATGAATGCATAGAGGTTTAGTCATGCCCGACAACAATGCGACAATTACTGCCTTGCGCGAGGCTCTGGAAATTTCACCGGACAACGTACCGTTGCGGTGTCATCTGGGAGAGACTCTGCTGGCCGACAACGACATCGAAAGCGCCGAGACAGAGTTCCGCAAAGTGCTGAGTTTTGACCCGCGATCGGACCGGGCGAAGTTGGGGCTCAGCCGCGCCTACGGTGCACAGGGAAAGAATAGTGCGGCTCTGGTCATCGTCGAGGACCTGGCGGCAGCGCCCGATGCCCCTGCCATGGTGCTGGTGACCTGTGCGGAAATTTTTCTGAAAAACAACATGCGCGACGATGCTCTGGCTACCTATAGACGGGCGCTTGATCGCGACCCCGGCGTTGCCGACAGTATTCTGGCGGCTCGGCTCGGGATCGCCCCGAAAACCCGCCCCGGGGATATCTGGGAAGATGACTTAGAAAAAGTAGAGGAAGACAGTGACAGCTTTATCGTCGGCGGCCGCCGGCGGCAAAGTGCGGAAGGCGACGACGAGGACATGTTCACGGAGACCGAGCGGCCGGATATAGACTTTTCCGCTGTCGGCGGCATGGAAGACGTCAAAGACGAGATCCGCCTGAAGATTATTCTGCCGATGAGTAACAAGGAGCTATACGCCACTTACGGCAAGAAGGCCGGCGGAGGAATTCTCCTGTATGGCCCGCCGGGTTGCGGCAAGACGCACATCGCTCGAGCTACTGCCGGTGAAGTCAAGGCCGGGTTCATGTCGATCGGCCTCAACGATGTGCTCGACATGTGGATTGGCCGCAGTGAAGAAAAGCTGCACGCGGTCTTCGAACAGGCCCGTAACAACACACCATGCGTCCTGTTTTTCGATGAGGTCGATGCACTTGGTGCCAGCCGCAGCGATATCCGCTCGGGTACCGGCGGTCGTCATTTGATCAACCAGTTTCTGGCGGAGCTCGATGGCGTCGACAGCAACAACGAAGGCGTTCTGATCCTCGCCGCTACCAATGCACCCTGGCACGTCGACAGCGCCTTTCGACGGCCCGGTCGGTTTGACCGCGTTATTTTCGTGCCGCCTCCCGACAACCTGGCACGCGAAGAGATCCTGAGCCTGCAGCTCCACGGTAAGCCGGTCGATGATGTTGATTGCAAAAAGGTTGCCCGGAAACTGGCTGATTTCTCCGGTGCCGACATCGCTGGGATCGTCGACGTAGCCGTTGAGGATAAGCTGCGCGTTGCGATGCAGTCCGGGGTGCCGGTGCCGATCACCACGGGGGATCTGCTCAAGGCCTCGGGCAAGCTTAAGCCGACGACCAAGGACTGGCTTGCTTCGGCGCGTAACTACGCCCTGTACTCGAACGAGTCCGGTCTTTACGACGACGTACTCACCTATCTGAAGATCAGAAAGTAATGGCGTGGCGGAACAATAAGACTTTGCCCCACCGCCATTCCGCCACACCACCCCTCTCATGAGTGAACATCTGCAACGGGCCCAACTGTTGATTGATCAGGGGCGCTATGACGACGCCTGCAAGGTGCTCATGGTAGCGCTTGCGGAGACGCCGGATCATCCGGACGTCCATCTGCTGCTGGCTTTCTGCATGAGTGAGAAAGACGATCATGCCAAGGCTATTGAGCATGCGGAGTCGGCAATCGCGCGACAGCCCGAGTACGCCTATGCCCATTATGCCTATGCCAGTGTGCTGCTGGGGGCCGGCAAGCAGCGTCAGGCGCTGGCGCCGGCTATGGAGTCCGTGCGCTTGGAGACCGACAATCCGACCAACCACGGGATCGTTGCCGTCGTGCACATGATGCTCAGGAACTGGCGTGAGGCCTGCGAGGCCGCCGAGGCGGGACTGCGCCTCGACCCGCAGAACGGCGGTTGCCTGAACGTCCGGGCAATCGCTTTGCGCTCACTCGGGCTGACCGATGAATCCGGGCTGTCGATCGATTCCGCCCTCAGCCGTGACCCGGAGGATTCGTGGTCGCATGCGAACAAAGGGTGGAACGAACTGCATACCGGCGAGGCCCACAGTGCTGTCGACAGCTTCAAGGAAGCTCTGCGTCTCGATCCGAATTCGGAGTGGGCGCGCGCCGGCCTGGTCGAAGCACTCAAGGCACGCAACCCGGTGTACGCCTGCATCCTGCGCTATTTCCTGTGGATGTCGAAGCTCAA
>CAUZJQ010000076.1:0-16408 GCA_963580095.1 Lentisphaeria bacterium
TCACCTTCGTTGGTAATCCACTCATCGATCGTCCTGCTGGAGACAGAGCCGTCGGAGAACATAAAGTTACCGGTATCGCGATGTCGGGGGGCCCAATTGTTCCACGGATCTCCGCTACCGCCGCCTATGGGCCAATATTCAGGAGTGTAAATCAAGTCTGAATAACTCTCGCTCATGATAAACGTGCCGAACTCCACAAATTCCAGCGATCGGGATCTGCAGAGCGGGTTTGTCGGGTTTGCCGGCTCCCAAGACGTTGAGCCGAACACGGTCCAGACATTTGGTCCATAAGATGTATCGTCATCACTATTTCTGCCGGGACAAGTCAGGCCAGTTTTCGAAAAAGGGGTCGGCGGGTTGTAACCCAAATAATCGCCCATGACGAATGCGTCATGCCACCGCATGCCCGCCCCGCCTAAATTAATATGGTAATTCGGCAACGCGCCCTTGTCGTCGTTATACAGGAATAAGCCCAGGTATATCTGCTTCAGGTTATTCGTGCAGGTGGCCTTCTGAGCGGCTTCTTTTGCCTGGTTCAGCGCGGGCAAAAGCATCGCCGCCAGGATTGCGATGATGGCAATCACAACAAGCAATTCGATCAATGTGAATCGTGATGAGCGGGACATTGGTTCATGATCCAGGCGTTGCCGAGGGGCACTGCCGTGCAGGAACAAGGTAGGGCAGGGCGGTTTCTGCACGGAATATAGATTCATTACTTCTTCTGGCAAGAGCACAGTTTATTGCGTCTCAGTCATTGTCGAGTTGCCGGCTGGCAAACGACTCGCGGTTGCCGAACATTTTGCCGTAGTTCTGGCCGGATATTTGCCCGCCGTCGGCGATGATGCCCTGGCCGGTGATGAACGCTGCCTTTTCCGAGGCCAGAAAACAGATGATGTTTGCCATGTCGTCGGGGGTGCCGAAGCGATTGAGCGGGATTAGCCTGCGGTAATTCTCGACGAACACCTCGTCTGCAAGCAAATCGCCATGCACCGGTGTGTCGATAAAACCCGGTATCAAGGCGTTTACGCGGATGTCGTCACCGCCCAATTCCACCGCCATTGTACGGGTCAAGGCGAGCAGGCCGGCTTTGGCAGCGTCATAGGTCACCGCTCGCGGGCTGCTCGACAGCGCGTTGCGTGATGACACGTTGACGATCGCCGCGCCTTCAACCGTTTTCATCGCGGGCACAAAATCGCGAATCAAAGCCGATGCACTGACCAGGTTTATGTTCAATGACCGAAGCCACATGTCATCGGTCGTGTCGACAATGTCGGCGTACAGGCAGATGCCGGCATTGTTGACCAGTACCCGGGGCGGGCCGAGTTCGTTGATCATGCGATCGGCAAGTGCCGGCAATTGATCTGTTTCAACCAGATCGCAAACGTATGTCTCGATGTCGTCTCCTGGTTGAATTTGTTTCAGATTCTCCAGACCCGCTTGCGAGCGATCGAGCGCCGCGACACGGTGGCCCTCGTCCAGAAACCGCAGCGCTGTTGCCCGACCGATGCCGCTGGCGGCGCCGGTTATGATGGCGAGAGGTTTATTCATCGTTGGATTCCCTTGGCTCACTGATTCATTAATGTTCGCCAAAAGGCGAAGTCCTAACGATTATCATATTCGGCGAAAATACAAGAGTAGTCTTTGCCATTATCCAGGGCGTTCAAGCGGCAAATATGCACCGGTCAACTGGTTGAAAAGGAGGCGGATCCGACTCACCCTGTCGATTGTGATTTGCTCGATTACAAGGGTAGCTTAAAGCACTAACGCAACCTGATCCACGTCAATTCTCGGTTGGATGCGGCAGGCAGGAGAATGACCGATGCAGTTAACGGTTTCAACCCTCACAATCGATGGGCAGCGGACGATCGATAGCGATCTGTATCCGCATGTCTTCGAGTGCAAGACGCAGGCTTTTGCCGCCCTCCGCGCGGGACACCGTGCAGCCGCGACAGGTGCAGAAAAACCGCGGGACCGGCTTAGTGGCTGCAGTGCCTATAAGGTGCATTCTTATAGCGCTTCCAGAATTTGCTGTTCGTGTTAGTGTACGTCTACGTCTACGCCTACGTTAGTTTGCGCCCGGGTGCAGATCGAATCAGAATGGTTGCAAAGGTCTCGAGATGAACACTGACATCGGTGTTACGGCTATCTATTTTCCGCCTGGCGCACGTCGCCATTTACATGGACAGGGAGATGTGTTATCGGGAGTTGGCGCACGTGGTCACCGATCCGTTCGAACTGAAGGCCGGCACTCGGCTCGACGGTCCGCTGTTTCCGGAGATTCCGAATGAATAAACTGCGAATCGGGATCGGCCGGTTCTGGCACGAGTCGAACAGCTTCTCCGGGGTGGTAACGAACCCGGCGAAGTTTCGTGACTCATCGATGGGCAGCGGGATTGCGGTTGGCGCGGCGGTTTCCGATTACAAGGATCGTCACGATGAAGTAAGCGGGTTCATAGACGTCCTTGGCGGCCGTGATGACATAGAACTGGCTCCGCTGATCAGCGCCGGAACGTTGCCGTCCGGACCCGTGACGGACGAGGCAGTCAGCGAGCTCGAAAAGAGCTTGCGTGACCAACTGCGCGCCGCCGGCCCGCTCGACGGTGTCTGCCTGGCGTTGCATGGTGCGATGAGCGGCGAGTCGATTCCGGACCTCGACGGTTATTTCCTGCAAGTCGTGCGCCAGGTGGTCGGGCCGGATATCCCGATCGTCTCGCCACTGGACTGTCACGCCATCGTGACACAGCAGATGATCGCACTGACGACGGCGCTGATTGCCTACCGCACACATCCGCACACCGACTTGTTCGAGACCGGGCAACGTGCGGCGGACATTCTGCTGCGAACGCTGCGAAAGGAGATTCAACCTGTTGTCAGCCATCAGAAGATCCCGATGCTGTTCGTCGATGCCGGGACCGATGTCGATCCGCTGCGGTCGATCTTCGACGAATTCAGTGCCTGGGATGAGCTTGACGGTGTGATTGGCTGTTCGCTGTGCCCGTCCTTTCCCTATCAGGACAATGTTGAACAGGGTTGGTCCGCCCTGGCAGTCACCGATGACGACCCGGAGCTGGCAGATCGTCTGGCCCGCCGGCTGGCGGAAATCGTTTGGGCCGGGCGCCATGAGCTGCTGCCCGTGCCGATGCTTTCGATCGAGGCAGCGGTCGAGCAGGCAGTGGCAGTGCCGGGTTGCCCGGTTGTCATTACCGACTCCGCCGACAACGTCGGGGGTGGCACATCGGGCGATACGACGACGCTGTTGCAAGGCCTGCTGTCGACGCGGCAGACGGTTGACGGCTTGATCCTCACCCACCTGCCGGACGCGGACGCGGTCGCGGAGCTTGCGGACGCGAAGCCGGGCGAGTCGGTTACGGTTGCGGTCGGCGGCAAGTGTGACACCCATTTCGGGGCGCCGATCGTCGTCACCGGCGAACTGCTGTGCGTTGCCAGCGGTCCGATCACCAACGACGGCAAGTTCGGTCCCGACGCAATGATCGAGACCGGCAAGATCCTTTGCCTGGGTATCGACAATGTCCGCCTGGTCCTGACCGAAGGCGTAATCATGGGGCCACAGCCGTCCCTGTTTCGTAAGGTCGGTATCGAGCCGTTTGAGGCGAAGATCGTCGCGCTCAAATCCGGCACCGGCTACAAGGTGACCTACGGGCAGGTGGCGGCGGCGGTGCTGCGGGCGGATTGTCCCGGCGCCATGTCGTACAATATCGAGAACTTTGATTTCAAATGTGTCTTGCGGCCGATTTTTCCACTGGATCGCGAGATGCAATGGCGGCCATACGTAAAGGGAGGTAATGCATGATCAATCCAATTCTTACAACGGACATTGGTGAACTCAACGGTGACGAGATCTTCAGCCATCTGCCGCCGACACGGGTTGGCGATGCCGACCGCGGCTATATGAACGAAGTGCTGGATGCCGGCTTCGGCAATTGGGAATCCGCGGACCTGCAAGGACGCTTCGAGGCGGCGTTTGCCGAAAAGTTCGGGGTGCCGTATGCGGTCACCCACAACTCCGGCTCCGGCACCATGCTGTCCGCCCTGCTGGCTGCCGGTGTCGGCCCGGGCGACGAGGTGATCGTACCGACGTTTACCATGCCTGCCAGTACGTTTGTCACGATCCAGTGCGGGGCTGTGCCGGTGTTGGTTGACAGCGACCCGAGAACGTTCAATTTGGATATAGCTGACGTCGAGCGGAAGATAACGGAATTCACCAAGGCGATCATTCCCGTCTGCCTGATGGGATTGCCGGTCGATTTCGATCCGCTCATGGCGCTGGCGCGCCGACACGATCTCATTGTGATCGAGGACGACGCCCAGTGTTTCCTGTCGCTGTACAAGGGGCGGCTCGTCGGTACTATCGGCGATGCTGCGAGCTTCAGTTTGCAGGGGTCGAAGCATATGACCAGCGGCGGTGATGGCGGCATGGTTATCGCCAGTGATGAAGCGTACGCGACCGGCATTCGCAAGGGGAGTATCCACGGTTTCCGGACGCTGACGGCGAAGCCGGGTTCGACGTCGATTCCCCGGGACGAACGGCAGGACTGGAGTTTCGAGCGCTTCGACAAGCTGGGCTACAACTTTCGCATGTCTGCGGTGCAGGCTGCACTGGGCATGGCGCAGCTCGAGCGGCTCGACTACCTGGTTGGGGCTCGCCGATACATCGCGGGTCGTTACGAATCCGTAATCCGTGAAGAGAAATGCGAATGGTTGGTACGGCCGCACGTGCCGGAGGATATGACCCATTCGTATTACATCTACGCCTGTGTCCTCGATGAAGACGCACTCGGTGTCGAGTGGCGGGAATTTCGCCGAACCTATGTCGAGAAGGGCGGGGACGGCTTGTACGGCAGCGCACTGCCGGCACATCTCGAGCCGTTGCTGCGCACCATGTCGTTCTACGGCTCCCCGGAACGGGCGCCCCACTTCGATCCGCGCTACAAGGGTGAAGTGAAAGGATATGATCCGGCCGACTACCCCAACGTCGAATCGTTCCGCAAACGGCTGTGCCAGTTCAAGACCAGCATGCAGACACTGGAGAAAGTAGAAAAGGAAGTGGACGCATTGCGTGCCACGATCCGCCACTACAACGGATGAATCCGCTCAGAACTGGTTGTCGAACTTGAGAGTCTCGGTCGCTTCATTGTTGAAGCGGCAATGAGCGCTTTGCCACCTTACGAAGCGGTCTCCGTACCCGTCAGAACCAGCAGCCAGTCGTGGCATTCTCCCGGCAACGGGGGCGTCCATTCACCGGCGTCCGAAACTTCTACCGGACCGATATCGATGTCCTTGCCGGTGCACGGATCGAACCAGTACGCTGTGTATGAAACGTCCGACTCGATCGCGACGATCGCACCTGGCGTCCAGAACATCGGCATATAGACGATTCGCAACTGACGTGGAATCCCGGCGCACACGGGGCCGTAGATAACAGCATCCCCCGGCCAATCCCAGGTCCAGTCGGGCTCACACCTTATCCAGTCAGGTCGAGGTTCCAATGCCCACCATGGGAACCGACGGATGAATTGTCCGCCAAGTCCGACCTGCCGGGAACCCGGCAGGCGCGCCGCCTCCTGCCAGGGCATTTCACCCCAGCTGCGGCCATGGGGTGACCGGCCGTACGGCTCCTCGGTCGTGCTCATTTGCCAGATGCCGTTGGCGCCGTAGTTATGTCCGGCGGTGCCGCGCATGACGGCGTGATAAAAATTGAGCCGCTGGACATTTTGCCAGGAACGCCCGAGGATGCCTTCGAAGTTCACTTCCGCCTCGATGACCGGCATGACCGGTTCGGCACCGACCGCCTCGGTGACCTGCTCGATGGAGCGCGCGACGGACCCGATGTCGCGGTGCCCCGCCTGCAGCATTTCGAAATCCATCACGCTCGGGTCTTCCACCTGTTCGCGCCCTTTCAGGGTCGGGTGAATCGAGATGAGGTTACCGTACGGATCGATACTGCGGACATAGACTATGACCTCTGTCCAGCCACGCTTTTGCAGTGCCGCATCTTCTTCCGGCGACTCGGAGAGGTAGTACGGCATGATGCCTTCGCCGCAGATGCACCACACAACCGGGTAGGCACCGTAGCGGGCCACCAGGTAGCGCCAGTAGCGCTTCACCGCCTCGAGGCCGATCATCTTCAGATAGTACCCCCACATGCCAATGATGCACGGCATCAGCCCCGCCTCCGCGAGGTAGGCGAACTTCAAGTCGGCGTGATCGTAATACGACGGGTTGACCCGCTCGAAATTCTCCGTGAACGGCAAGCCCGCTTCGTTGCGGCCGCGTGGATCCCCGACACCCATGTCGGGGAGAGGGCCGGCAACGATCTGGATAACGTTGAAACCTTTGGCGACGCGGTCGTCTACGAGTTCCTTGAAGCCGTCGGGCCAGTCCAGACGCTTTGTCAGCCCCATCAACCAGGAATCGCCAGTCCAGAAAAATGGTGTGCCGTCAGTGTGTTCGAAGTGTCGGCGATCATCCGCGAGGCGCAATCTGCCGTGGCGCAACAAGGCGTTGTCGCCGTCGTAAGGGTCTACCGTGAACGAGCCGGTTTGCCCGTGCAGACCGTCATCGGTATCGACGTTTGCCGCCGTCGTATAGGCGTAGTTGCCGGGGGGATCGCCGGCGATCCGTACTTTCCAGACATTGCCGCCGGCCCAGAACGCCGGGACGCGAAGTTGCTCGCCGCCGGGTGTCGTGACCAGCGCCTCGAGCTCGATGTCGTTGTACGGATCGTCATACGAGATATCGCTCGTAAAGGCAATCTCGACTATCTGGTTTTGCGGCATATCGGCCTCCATGAATCGGTCTGATGATTTCAGTAATTCAGCAGACATTACAACTTCTCAGGTCAACCAGCAATACAAATCTGCGATCCGTGGTACTGTACGACCAATCGAAGTTCAACAGGTCTTTTCTCGATGGACATACACAGTGACAAGCTGAAATTGGACTGGCGGTTTCCGCTGCCGAACACACACGCCGGCATCCTGCTCGGCAACGGACTGTTCGGTGTCGTCGTCTGGGGTGACGAGCGCCTCTGTCTGACGATCAATCGCGCCGACTTCTGGGACCGCCGCAATATTCGTCCGATCACCGCGAAGATGAATCTGGCGGATTTGCGGAAGTACTGGCTTGCCAGGGACGATGACGGTCTTGCGCAGATGGTCGAGCCGACCGACCCATCGATCGGCATCGACAGCCCGAGCGGTTTGCCGATGGGACGGATCGAACTCGGCCTGCGCATAGCCGGCGCGACGCTGCATATGGCGGACGGCGCTCTGCATTTGTCGAATGAACAGGCGAGTGCGACGCTCAGGCTATCGGTTGCTGCCGATCAACCGGTGTTGCTGATCGAGAGCGACAACGCAGACCTTGACGTGAGGTGCCGGCCGGCCTGGGATTTCATGGCGGATCGCCTCGCGGGACTCGACCATGCGCCACCACAGATGTTCGACGACAGTTCCATGCGCGGCTGGATCCAGGAACTGCCGGCAGACCCGACCCTCTGCCTGGCATCCAGCCGATTTTCCGGCGGCCTGGCTGTCACCGCTGTATACGGTGAAACGCCGGAGGCGGCCAGGGCGAACGCCGGTGACATGCTCGAGAATGCGAGCGCCGCTGTTGAGTCGACGAAACGCTGGTGGAACGGGTACTGGCAGCAGGTTCCGCAGATAGACCTGCCGTCGGTGGAGGCGGAGGAGGTTTACTATTACGGTCTGTTCAAGCTGGCGGGCATGTCGAAGGAGTACCCGGCTGTGCTGCAGGGGCCGTGGGTGGAAGAGTATCAGATGCCGGATTGCGGCAACGATTTTCATTTCAATGTCAACATCCAGATGTGCTATTGGCCGGCGTACGGCGCCAATGCCCCGGAGCTGCTGCAGCCGTTGTTCGATAAGTTGAAGCAGTGGGAACCTCGCCTGCGAAACAACGCCAAGCTGCTGTTTGATATCGACGACGGTATTTTCCTGCCGATGTCGGTCAGCGATACCGGCGAATGGATCGGCGGCTACTGGCCGTCTTTCACTGATTTCGCGTGTACCGGCTGGGCCGCACACCTGATGTGGCTGCACTATCGCTACACCATGGATGTCGACTTCCTTCGTGACACCGCATATCCCTTCATGAAAGGCGCCATGCGTGTTTACGAGTCGCTGCTGGAAGAGGAAGACGGTCGAATGGTCCTGCCATTCGGCACCTCAGCCGAGTACAACTGGGGCAGCTTCCAAGCGACCGGCAGGAACCCATCGTTCCAATTGGCCTGTATCCATTTCCTGCTCGAGTCATTGATCAGCAGCGCCGAACTTTTTGACATCGATGCCGACGACGTGACGACCTGGAAGCAGTTGCAGCAGACCGTGCCGCCGTACGCGGAATACATCCAGCCGGCTGATAAAGTGGTGCCGTGGAGCCCCTCCTCGGACGAGCTCGCGACGCAGCCGCGAATCGCCGTGTACGAAGGGCAGGATTTAGAGTTGTCGCACCGGCATCACGGCCATCTGGCGGTGGTGCATCCGTTCGATACGCTCGGTCCGGAGCACGCCGTCGTGCGGCCGACTCTTTATCGCTGGCTCGAGGCAGGGCAGGGCAACTGGATCGCCTTTTCCTTCGCCTGGGCGGCGATCATCTACAGCCGGATGAAAGACGGTGAGGCGGCCTATCTCAACTATGACCTGTGGTACCGCCTGTTTACCAACAAATATCGCGGCGCTATCGAGTTGACACCGTACACGGGCATCTCCACATGGGTGGCGGATGCGGATGCATCCCCCATGCAGATGGATGCCAACATGGGCGCCGTCAACGCCATTCAGGAAATGCTCCTGCACACGGTGCGCGGCACGATGATGGTGTTCCCGGCAATCCCCAAGGTTTGGCAGCATGCTGTTTCATTCGAAAAAATGCGGACCGAAGGCGCCTTCCTGGTCAGTGCGGAGATGAAGGAAAATCAGATAACCAGTATCGAGATAATCAGCGAGAAGGGGGCCGAACTGCGGTTGGCCAATAACATTGCCGACGAAATCCTCGTCACTCGCGGCGGTAAAGAAGAACGAACCCGGTCGAAATTATTGACGCTGCAGACGGTGCCCGGGGAGATAATAACGGTAACAGGATGCCTGCCCTGATCAGTCTGTCATAATCTTGATGCAGGCGACATCGCGCGGACCGATCTCCACGACGAGTGACCCGGCATCGGCGGAGACAGGCGCACCTTTCCACAAATCCACATATGTCGCGCCCGGCTTCGGCTCGATTTCGAGCAGCTTGCCCCTGGCCGTTCTGTAGCCGGCGTTGAAGACTGTCCAGATCGTCTTTTCGCCGCTGCGGAATCGATTGACAAAGACTCCCGGGATTTTCGCCGGGATGAAGGGCTCGACGTCGAACGAAGTAAACACGTCGGCGTTCTCGTGGAGGATGCGAAACATGCGTTTGTGCTCCTGGATCGCTTCCTCGCTGAAGTAGCTTTCGGGGTCGTAGGAACGGGACAGGCCGTAGGAGTCGCCGTTGAACAGGACGAACTTGAGCAGGTCCCAATTCTGGTCTTTCATTTCATAGTGGTAGATCAGGTTAAAGCACTTGATATCGGGAAAGGCAAACCTGGCCATGTTCATCGGCACCGTTGTATGTGGTCTGACACCGCGCCCGATGCCGGCGTTGTAGAAGGCGTTCTGGTATTGCAGCCGGATGTCTTCCGGCAGATTCTCCGAGCATATCGTCACATCCTCCGCCACCGCGGCCTGTATGCGTCTGGTCAATTCGCGTTCGCCGTAATAGTACGGTTCCGGCGATTTGTGCGGATGATCTTTTCGGTAACAGACCCGGCCGCCGTGTCCCATTTCGTCGAGGTAGACAATACGGGCGCCGAGGTCGGCCGTCAGGTACTTCTGACAGGTGACCATATAATCGATCCACTCTTCCATCCCCATGCAGGGCCGGTAGCCCAGGGTGTTGGCGTTGTCGGTAACGGTCCCTACACCGTCGAGCTCGGGGCGTTTCGCGCCATAGGGCTCGGCCTTGTCGTTGATGATCAGGGCGTTGGTGTACAGGCTGATGGCGATGCCCGCGTCCCGTGCCTTTTTGATGGATGCACGAAAATGGTCCTCACCGCCAACCCACCAGGTGGCATCCCTGCCGTATTGGCCGGAGTATCCGGCGTTTGGTTCGTCCTGTCCCTGGCGCACGTGCCAGGCATAGAAGGTCAGGGAGTTGGCATAGTCAAACGCCTTGCGGCCGGGTTCTGCACTGGCCATGAAATCCGCCTTGTCATCCGGGTTCGAATCGGGAACATGCCAGCTGTGAACGAACGAGTTCTTGTACCAGTCCTGGGCCGGCGGCTTCGGTTTGTACCAGGTGCGCACCCACTGCCTGTACAAGCGGAAACTCTCCCGCCAGTCCCCTGGCGAAATCGCCACGATACATGTCGGCAACGTCCAGGCCTCGCCGGCAGCGAGCCGCTTCTCGAGGAACTCTTGCCGGTACCAGCCGCCGCGTTCATTCTTGCCAACGTCGTACCAGCGAAACTGGCCGTCGAGGTCGTTGCTCAGCAGCGTCAGCGCGTACCCCGCCTCGGGGTTGAAGAACGAATCGACCTGCAGCGGGTGCTCGGCACCGTGCGTCCCGTAGAGGTTGGCCTCGTCATAGTGAATCATCGCGCCGCCGTCACGCGGAAAGAAGTACCAGGTATCCGGCAGCGATCCCAGCTTCAGGCCTTCGAGGATCGGAAACCTGACGCGTCCGAGGAACGGTTTGTTGCCGCCATTCACCAGGGTCAGACCGACGGCTATTTTTCCGCCCGGAGCCGGATCCAAAGTGACGGTGCTCTTGAGGTGTAGCTCACCGTCCTGGTACGCCAGGTCAATCGACACCGCATCTCCCGCGACAGTGGTGTCGACGACCCGCCATTGATCTGAACCGATCCAGCCGTCACCATGGCGGACGGCGAACACCGGCGAGCGGTCGAGCCCGACGCTGCCGTACCGGGGCGAACCGAGACGATTCCATCGCAGCCCGTCGGCCAGCGTGATCTCGGCAGCTATCTTCTCACTCGAGACGACCGCATGCTGTTCATCGACCTTGGCTTCGTTGATCCGATCCGTGGTCACCGGCTCCTGTATTTTTCCGACGGCCGGGTGCCACGCACAGCTTTCCTTGACGCTGGGCTCCGCCGCGATCAGCGCTTCCGTGTTGCAGGTCAGCGCCACCACGGCGAAGGAGCACTGGTTCACTTTGTCGTGCAGAACAAGCTGTTGCGGCTGCTTGCCCGGAGCCGGGTGCAGCACGTACGGGGCCAGCCCGTTTTCCAGCCCGTATCGTCTGGTGGTCAGGTTGAAGGGAATCAGGTGATCGCTGGTGCCGTCGGTATAGACGATTTCTGCAGTGAACCGCTCACTCTGCGTGATCGGTCCGATCGGCGTTTGGGGCGGGCCGCTCCACCGGTCTGCGGCCGGAATCTTCGACCACAGCAGCAGGAAGAGTTCGCGGGCGTCGGGCGGTACATCAATCGCGAGCGGTTCCTGATCTTTCAGCAGAAATCCTGTTTCCGGAATATCCGCGACCTTGGAAACGCGAAACACGACCCCATTGGCGTTCACCAATGCATGTGCGAACACGTCGTTGATTTTATTGTCTTGCGGAACATCGAACGGACCTGCCTGCAACCGCGGCGGCAGGGCTAATACACCGCCGGCGCCAGCCTCCTGTGCCGGCGCGAAAGTGAAACCGCCCTCGTCAAGCTGCCAGGCGGGACTGCCGTCTCGTGACGTAATCTCCAGCGTACGGATGTATTGATAGTTGCCGCCGTTCGCCTTTTCCTGCCCCATGTTCTTCAGGGTGACCGTGTGTTTTCCGCCGGCAACGAAACGATCGAAGACGGGGACCGTAGCGGGGCCGTTCTTGGCCGCGAAGTTGTCGAACTCGACCAGCAGTTCACCGTCGAACAGAACATTCAGGTAGCTCCCGTCGTAGGCCTTCACCAGCGAGATGTCCAGCTTGTAACGACCGCCGGGCGCCGGAACAATGACATCAAAGACCAGCCGGGCGCCTGGCATGCCGCATTGCATGCACTTGATGCCGCTGATCATGCTGACGCTCCAGCTCTCCGACTGGCTGGCGAGCTTGGCATCGATCGTCTGTGTCGCGGCAGAGGCGCACCACATCGGAAACATCCACAGGGATGCAAACGAAATCCATTTTCTCATCAGACACTTCCGGAGTTTATCTTTGCCGGTCTTTCCCGCGTGCCTCATCCGGTACAAGTCCGAGACTCTCGATTTGTCCGGTTGGATATGGTGTCTGGGTGAATACGAGGGTACAGTATTAATGGCTAATATCCACCATCGTCATCACTATAAACTATCCCTGTTCAGAGGCGAGATGCGACGCGAGCTTCCACGCTTTACGCTTATCGAATTGCTTGTGGTCATTGCGATCATTGCGATTCTTGCCTCGATGCTGCTGCCGTCGTTGACCATTGCCAGAGAGAACGGCCGGCGGGCTGTCTGCCAAAGCCAGCTAAAGCAGTTGTATCTGGGGTTATATATGTACAATGACGAGAACGGACGCCTGCCGCAGTACAAAAATGCCAGTTCGAACCGGTGGCACGATTCGCTGGTCCTGGGTGAATATATGAACTATACCGCCCCGATGGATTTCAGCACGACCTTCATGCGCTGTCCGACCGTTCCCGGTGACGGTTACGTCTACTCATATGGCGTGAACTATTTCAATGTGTTCAGCTTTGATCACTGGCGCGGTGCCGGGCCAGGCGGTCTTCTCCACAACAGCCGAGCACTGGAACGCGTACCGGTAACAACCTACCTCGTCGCCGATGCATTGGTTGACGCGATCTACACCCCTACTTACGGGACTTGGGCGCTCGTTGTCGACTACGATGGCGATGGCATTGCGGACAGTTATGCGATGAACCAGCCGTACAATATGTTCGCGCCCAGGCACAACAATAGTGGTAACATGCTTTTTCCTGATGGCGCCGTCAACACCAAGCGGGGCGTGGACTTTGCCCTGAATGACGGCGATCTGTGGGGGACCTATGCGCGCCCCTGACATACAGGCCTACTCCTTTCCGCCTTTCCTGGCCCATATTCTTTCGCCGTTGCCGCCGTCGTATGGAGACGGTGGCGGGTCAGAATAATTGTAATCCTGTACTGACCCGTCGGAGAGCAGAAAGTTCGCCCGGCCACCGGAGTGGCGATAGTTCACCGAGTTGTTCCAGCCGTTGACACCACCATGCCAGCCAGACCCGGTACAGGGGCAGCTTGAGCACCCCCCCGCGCCGCCGCCTCCCGGGAGGACAGCCGGATACGGATAAACAACCGGTGTGCTGCTTTCCATATAAAGCCTGAAGGCATCCGCAATAATAATGTGCGGCGAGGTATGCCGGTCCCACTGGCCGATCAGCCAGCCGTTATAGGCGTAATCGAAGGTACTGTCGTTGTTGATGCAGTCCTCCTTGCTCGGACATCGCAAATCACCGCTCAGCTCCGGACTCACATACCCGAAGATTTTTTTTGGCAAAATGCAAGATTTTTTTTGATACATATTGCCTGATCGATATGGATAGAGAAATGTTTTTTTTATTGAAAAAAGATAGGGGATAGGCCAGGTGCCTAACCGCCCAATCACTCGAATTTAATATACCCGAAATGCTCGGCGGCGTGGTTGGAAGCTGTCGGATTGGCCCAGCGCGAGATATCAGATTGGTTCAGGGTATGCGTCCGGGCAATATCCAGGCGCCACACTGTCCCGGGCGGCGGTGGTCCCTGCTGTTCGAGGTCGGACCAGGGAATCAGGAATTCCGCGGTCCAGCGATCTTCAAATCGAAAGGTGTTGGCACGCATGCCGCTGCCGCGCAGGTGCTCGCCTGCTGCCGATTTTCTGTCCACATAGGTGGCGCTGCCCAGTGTGACTGCGTACTGCATCGCGCCGACGGGTTCGGTTTGGGGGATCAGGAAGAGCTCGATGTTGTCGTCGTTCCAGAACGGATTGCCCGCTTCCAGTTCGGGCGTGTGGAAGGTGAACGAATTCTCCGGTGTGGTCGGCGACACCCGATTCGCCATGTCTGCATCGTGACAGATCGCGTACACATGGAGGCCGGCCGGTATCGCCGTGACCCAGACATCCGTGCCCTGCGCTGCCGGCTGTCCATCGGCACGCTGCGCAAAGCCGGTCAGGTTCGGTGGCGTTGCGGCGAGCGCCGGCACGGAGCCGTCCATTGGCGGGGCCGCGACACCCCGAATAAAATGGACCACAGCCTCACGGCGGAAGAACATGACCGATGTGTGCACGGTCTCATAGGCGCCGCGGCCGGCATCGACGCGCCAGCGAGTCTGAACATTGAGGCGATTTCGGGTCTCGTCGCTGGTCACCGCAACGTTTACAACCACTTCCGTACCCGGTGCGAGTGTCAGCTCCTGCCGGTCCGGTTCGAAGCGGACACCGGTTGTCGGTAACATCTCGAACGCAACCTCCAGATCGGTCGCTAGCGGATTCAACAGCGTCCAGGTGATCGTGCTGTCGAGGCGGCGGTTGGCCACTTGTTCCGGGATGGCTTCATTGATTGATTCGGGCCATGCCAGCACCGCCCACATTTGCTCCGCCTCGGCGGCACCTGGGGCATCTGGCGGATAGACGTCGAACACGTCACCGGTCTTCGAGATTGCCCGGCAATGGATCTGATCGCCGGCGACCTCGACGCTCCAGAAATGTTGCAGCGGAGCGGCTTTGGCCTGGTACCATTGTGATCCTTCGGTGAGCGGCCTGTGCGGCATGCCGAAACAGCCGTCACCGAGATAGACGGTGCCGGACGGGTCGCGCTGACCGTTGCGGATCGGCCACGTCCGCTTGAAGGCGTGGTCATGATGCTCGAAGGCCGCGGTCAGCCCATACCGATCGAACAGCGGTGCCCAATGGGTCCGACCGCGAACGGAGAATTCGTAGTGAAACGGCCGGGCGGTTGGATAGAGTGGCACATGGTAGGCGGCGACTCGGTTGGGCACTTGGCGACATCGCTGCAGCTCGGTCTCGAGCCACTCGGCCTGGGCGCCATCGTGCCGTGCGACATGGCCGCTGTCGAGGACAAACAACGTCAGGTTCGGGCCGAACTGCATAGTGAAATACGTTCGATCGCGGTTTTTCGCCAGGTACCCGGTGTAAAAGGGCGCTTGCTCAAGCGGTTGCCCGAATCCACCGTTCACCTCATGATTGCCTATCGCCGCAACGATCGGGATATCGTGCCCATCGGGCGTTCGCATGTGGCGCTGCCAGAATTCGAGCCATTGGTCCCACTTCCCAACGTTGCCGATATTGCCGTTGGCATAGGTGATGTCACCGCCGACAATGGCAAACATCGGGTCGGTCGCACCTGCCCGGGCCATCAATTCACCGACGTCCGGCAGGACTCCCATATCGCCGCCGACAACGAAACGGATGGGCTGGCCGTCGTTCGGAATCGTGCGGAAACTGTGTTCGCTGCTGAAGCCGTTTTCGAGATCGCCGGCAACGAAATAATAGGTTGTCGCCGGCTTGAGCCCGCTGAGCTCGACGACGTGAATTGTCCGGCCGTCGGCGAGACCCTCGATCTGGTGCCGACGGCCGTGCGCGGTTAAAGCGTAATCATCGATACGCCCGCCACGGGGTTGTTCATCGTAGCGCACGGTGCTGTCATCGGCTGCCGCGTCGGTGTGATAGTAGACGGTGACGGTCGTGCTGGTATCACCCTGCCATGTGAGGTAGACGAAACGCGGCGCACCATCAACAGCCGTGCAGCGGAGCAGCGCTGCAGCGAGGATGATGAGGATTGTATGTCGTCTGGTCATCCGGCAACCTTCGAGTGTTGAGTGTTGGAGCGGTGGAGGCAGATCAGCCCTTGGCGGCAAGTGCTGGAGTATACTAATAGTCCATTACCCTTTCATCATCCGATCGATCGCGGCAACGACTGCAGCACTTTTCCTTTGTCGCAATGACGCTTAATCTGGGCTGAAGCGATGCTCGACAAGGCTCCGGGTATTCCTGCATCGAGTCTCTGGACAGGCAGGTTCAGTTGTCATCGCTCGAAGCCGTACACCCCGTGCGCCAGGATCCGTGTCGTTCGCTGCCAGTCGCCGTTGGGCCGCAGCCGGACAGCCATCGGCTCGAAAACGCCTGTTGCTTCGAAGGCCGGCAGCAAGTAGTGACGATGCTCTGCCGATTCTTCCGGCGGCTTGGACAGGACGATCGCGTAGCGCCCCGGTGGCAGCACGCGCCCCCGCTTCAACTCGTACTGGTGATAGGTGAAATAATCGATCACCCACTGCGGCGTGAACGCCTCTTCTTGCACGACAACAGTATCTGTTGGCATGCCGTCGGCATCCGCTTCAACGATTCGCAGGCGTACAGGTTCCCG
>CAUZJQ010000077.1:0-16402 GCA_963580095.1 Lentisphaeria bacterium
ACTTTGCAACATGCTGCAGTTCCAGAACATCACCAAAGCCTACGTTACCGGCCCGGTACTCACCGACGTCACCTTTCGCGTCGAACAGGGCGAACGCATCGGCCTGATCGGGCCGAACGGTGCGGGGAAAAGTACGATTGTGCGCATCGTAAGCGGCGAAGTCGAGCCGGACAAAGGATCGATGACTTTCCGCCGTAACACGACAGTGGCGCATGTGCGCCAGCAGATTCTGCCAAACACCACACAGACGCTGCTCGACTATGCGCAGGCGGCCGTGCAACGGCTGTTCGACGTCGAACAGGCCATCACCGATATCGAAGCCTCACTGATCGATGACCCGTCCTCCCAACCGCTGCTGCGTAAGCTCGGCGAGCTGCAGACGGAATTCGAACAGCTCGGTGGCTATGAAGTGCGCACCCGTGCCGAAACCGTTCTATCCGGCCTGGGCTTCTCCGCCGATGATCTGAACCAGCCGCTGCAGGATTTCAGCGGGGGCTGGCGCATGCGTGGAGAACTGGCCCGCGCCCTGGTCACGACCGCGGACCTGCTTTTGCTCGATGAGCCGACGAATTATCTCGATCTCCCGGCGATCGAGTGGCTCAAGAGCTATCTCCGCACCTTCTCCGCCACCTATATCCTGGTGTCGCACGACCGCTATCTGCTCAATGAGTTGACCAATGTCACGCTGGAGATGGTTAACTGTACTGTCGAACGCTACCCCGGCAACTACAGCTATTATGTCAACGCGCGCGAGCAACGGCGGCAACAACTCGAAGCTGAGAAAAAGTCCCAGGACAGGAAAATCCAGAAGATCGAACGCTTCGCCGAGCGCTTTGGCGCCAAGGCAACCAAGGCGACCGCCGTCAAAAGCCGCCTGAAGGCGCTGGACAAAATTGAGCGTGTCGAGGTGCCGACGTACGAGTACCAGGGCGTCCAGATTCGCTTCCCGAAACCGCCGCACAGTGGCCACAGCATCGCCAAACTGAACGACGCCAGCAAGTCCTACAACGGCGAGGACTGGGTGCTGCAGAACCTTACCCTGCAGATCGAGCGCGGCGATAAACTGGCGATCGTTGGCCCCAACGGCATGGGCAAGACCACCCTGTTGCGGGTGCTTGCCGGGCGGCTCGACATCGAGACTGGCGAGCGCCAGCTCGGGCATCAGGTGCGCATCGGCTACCAGGCCCAGGATTTTCCCGAGACCATGGATCCGCAACTCACCGTCTGGGACACCGCTCGTAGCACCCCGTCGGGGCTCAGCGACGGCGAGATTCGCGCCATGCTGGGCGCCTTTGGGTTCTCCGGCGACAACATCGACAAAACAGTCGGCGTACTGAGCGGCGGCGAAAAGGTGCGGCTGGCGCTATGCAAACTGTTGCTGACGGCGCCGAATTTCCTGCTGCTGGACGAGCCAACAACGCATCTGGATATTCCGACGCGCGAATTCCTGCAGGACGCCCTCAGTTCTTACGAGGGAACCGTCTGCGTAGTCAGTCATGACATCGAGTTCATTCGCCACACTGCCGATTCGATCCTCGAATTGTCGGAGGCCGGCGCCGAAAAGTTTCACGGCGATTACGACTACTATCGCGTCAAGGTCGCCGAGCGCCTGGCCGCGGCTGAGCCACTGACCGGAGCCGAAGCTGCGCCGGCAGAGCCCTCAAAACGCAAAGCGGCGAAACGCGAAGCAGCCGAGCAGCGGCAGGCCGTTTACAAACGGCGTAAACCGCTGCAGGACAAAGTCACGAAGCTCGAAACGGAGCTCGACAAGCTGCATGCCGAGCAGGAGCACTTGTTCGAACGGCTCGCCGACCCGGCGCTGCCACCGGACCAGATGGTCCAATTCAAACGGCGCCTGCCCGAGATCAAAGCCGGGATTGACACCGCCAGCCAGGCCTGGCTCGTAGCGGCCGACGAATTGGAAGGAGTCGATGCGAAGTTCGCAGAGGACGCAGCTGAATAGACGAGGTGAATGCAGAGCGCGGCTGTCGAAAGCATCCGGCGATTTTTTTTTCTTCCCGTTGCATCGAGGGGAACAGGCCTCTTCCCTTGCGGACGCTGCGCGCACGCGTGGCGATTAGCCGTCGTGTGCAACCGCTGGTTTATACTTTTTCTTCAGACCCGTGTGTGGCTCGAGGTCGGCTTTTTCGCTGTCACGAAAAAGGCCAGAGCCACAGCCGCACCGAAAATGGCCGCAGGCCAGAACGGCAGGCAGCCGATCATGCGGGCCTGCATCAGGTCCACCACATAGCCCAGTCCGGGCGCGATGATCATCGTGGCCACGCTCTTAGCTTGGGACTCAATGGAAAGGATAGTCGCGCCCATGGCCTCGTCCGCGTGTGCGTCAAAGCGGCTGATGAGCACCGGCCGCCAGAGGTTCTGCATGACATAGAGCGCAATGAAACCGAGGATGATGACCGTGAACCAGCAGTAGTAGAGGGCCGGCGCCAGCGCCGTCAGGATCAGTAGGGACATCAGCCACAGAAAGCGGGCCGTACGGTCCTCGCTGCCGTGCTTGTCAACGAGCACGTACGCCTTGCGACTGGCCAGAGCGGAAAGCAGGTACAGCGCGAAATAAACCGGCCCCACCAGTAGGGCCACCTGCTGCTGTTCGCTTAATCTATCACTCAAGAGCAGTGCCCCGGCCACTGGTAGGGCTGCTGCCTTGAGAATGGGCTGCAGGTAGTCTTTAGCCGCCTTGAAGAAACCCTCGAACCCCATTGACTCACAAACAAGGCGTCGCAAAGAGGCCTGCTTCACGGCCACGGCTAAGGCCTCCTTGAGGTGCAGGATCACTTCCCTGCCCGAAGTGGCTTTCTTGATGTTCCCGTCTACTTCTCGCGGGTACCCCATGAAATTGATGATGCCCAGGACATAGGGAATGATGGAGAAGAAGAAGATGTATACGTAATTGCTGGTGGCAAACACGAATACAGCCGCCAGGATTACCGAGAGGGCCGAGCCCAGCTTGGACCAGGACCGGGTATATCCGTAGACCTTCGTACGCTCCTCCTCGCGGCCCTCCACACGAAGCCAGGTGAAGATCATGGCCTTGTGCGTGCCCGTCCGGAAAGCGTTGCCGACCGCAAAGAAACCCATGGCACCGAAGAGAAGCGGCAGGATCGCCGCTGGTGTGATGGCCCCGTTGTTTGCGGCAACGCCGGTGACCCCGAATACCATGAAGCTGATAATGTAGCAGACAAAGCTGAGGATCATCGCCTTGCGCCGGCCGAACAGGTCGGCGACTGCGCCGGAGGGCATCTCAATCAGATTGACGATGACCTCGCGGAATGCGACCAGGATCCCGATCATAAAAAAGGAGAGCCCCATCTGCCGGAAGGCCAAGATCAAGAACGGATCGTAGTACTGCTGGTTCTTGAGAAACCCATATAGGCTGAAGCGGCGTAGCATGGGTTTGGTCTTCATTCAGAAAATCCTCCGCCCCCAAGGCACCTATTTCTCGCTATCTACGTTGATGAAGGGCGAACGTCACGGTTGAGCCGCGCGTATGACGAGTCGGCTCAATCTGATTGTTGGCGCTTCTTCTGCGATCAAACGCGACTGGTTCGTAAAGGGGTATCTCTGGAAAATTCGGGTGAAGGACCGAACGGCGCACTACATTCCACGTAATCTATCGTCATCGGTATGGGGGCAGTCTCCCGGCATTATTGAGAGCCGCGGCGTACTTACAGTCGCCTCCATTAATTCTGTAGATGATTCGATAGTCATCATATCGTTAATTCCGAATTCCGCAACTTTCGTGGTAAACGATTCTCAAGTGAACCGGACCAATCCGGTGGACTCGGGCGGGCGCGGTGAACTGCCAGCCCTTATCGGTTGACGGCGTTGAGTGCATGGACACGGAAAGTCATTCTGCCTTGATTGCGGCTTTTTAGGGAACTGCTGATCTCGAAAGCGCTGCGGGCACCTTGGAAAAAACCGACGTTGCGGATTAAGTTCCCGCCGAGTTGCAGCCAATGAACGCCTTGATTCTTGTCGATATCCAGAATGATTTCATGCCCGGCGTCGCGCTCGCCAAGTGGGATGGCCGTGACGTCGTGCCGGTCGACAACGGCCACCGCCGCGCGACGGGACTGACGGACTACCCGCGCGAACAAAGCGTCACCGGCGCTGGCGTTTATGGTGTGGCAACGGGCATTTGCGTCAAATCCACATGTCTGGACGCCCGTAGCGGGGGGGGCGAGACCTCGATCATCGTGGATGCCTGTCGCGGCGTCGAGCTGCAGATCGGTGACATTACAGCGGCAGTGGATGAAATGCAGAGTGTCTGTGTGAACGTCATCCGCGGCATCGAATTATGACGTCTGCAGTCGAAAAAATCGAAATCGTCATTAGCGACATCACGACGCTCGAAGTCGACGCCATCGTCAACGCCGCCAATGAGAGCCTGTTGGGTGGCGGTGGTGTGGACGGTGCCATTCACCGTGCGGCCGGCCCGGGCTTGCTGGCAGAGTGCCGGAGGCTCGGCGGCTGCCCGACAGGCGATGCAAAGATCACCGCGGGCTACGATCTCCCGGCGCGCCATATCATCCACACCGTTGGTCCGATCTATCGCGACGGGACTCGGGGTGAGCCGGAGTTGCTGGTCTCCTGTTATCGGCGCAGCCTCGAATTGGCGGTTGCCAACGACGTGCGCATGATCGCTTTTCCGGCCATCAGTTGCGGCATCTACGGTTATCCGCTGGCGGATGCCTGTTCGATTGCCGGTCGCGAAGTCACGGCCTTTGTCGAGACCATCGAGGCAATCGACAAAGTCATATTCTGCTGCTTCAGTGCCGACATCAGAGCGGCTTATGAGCAGGTGATCAAGGCTTAGCTTGGATACTCCGAAAGAGCGTACATCCCGGCTTGAGACGGCCCTGCCGATTGCAGCGGTGCTGCTGGTTTTTATCTGTATTTGTGAGCCGTTGTTCAGCGGCCGCTATTACGCCGGTTTCGACCATCGTGAGTCGTTCTATCCTTATCGCGTGATCTATGCGGCAGCGGTGGAGCAGGGCGAGTTGGGATTATGGGGGCCGCACTACTTTCGCGGTTTTTCCCTGGCCGGCATCGGGCAGCCCGGAATTTTCCACCCGTGGCGCTGGGTTTGCGCGAAGTTCCTGCCGCTGGATATCGGTATTGCTCTGGATCTGGTTGTTACCTTCCCGCTGACGTATCTCGGGGCGTTTCTACTGTTCCGTCACTATCGCATGAATCGGCCGGTCGCCCTTTGGGGTGCGACCTTGCATGCCTGCAGTATTTTCTTCCTGTCCCATTTCGGCCAGACGCACATGATCACCATCCTCGGACACACGCCCTGGGTGGTCCTGGCATACGAGTGTTCGATGCTTGCGAAGTCCCGCTGGTGGGCGTTGCTGCTGCTTGGGTTGGGGTATGCTTCGATGCATCTGCTGGGGCATCCGCATACGGTTTTTCTCGTGTCCTGTATCGTAGGGATTGCCATCCTGCATTGCGGTCTCCGCAATTCCTGGCGGCGGTCGTGGTGGATCGCCACGGGGCTGGCTGCCTTGGCAATCGTTGCCGGCACGATGATCGGCAGCCTGACATTGATCCCGATGCTCGATCTGCTCGGCAACCATCCACGCGGTCAGCTGTCGGCGGGTGAGCATGGCAATTTCTCGGTACACGCCATTCATCTGCTGCAGAACCTGTCGCCCGCCTTTTTCACGGAGCTGCCGGGCGACCTGGTGTACAAGGACAATCAGCCGACTGTTTTTCTGCAGAACCCGACTGCCAACGCCGTGTATTTCGGTGCCGGCGTATTGGCGTTGATCAGTGCGGCAGCGGTGCGCTGGCGCCGCGACTGGCTGGCGCCGAAGCACCGCGGTGCGCTGCTTCTTCTCGGTGGCATGCTGCTGTTGTTTCTTGTACTGACTATGGGACGATACGGCGGCTTGCACAGCCTGCTGTGGCATGTGCCGTGGCTCAATACCTTTCGCGCGCCGCACCGGTACAAGGCTGTCATCGCGGCGATCACGGTAGTAGTTGTCACGATCATTCTGCAGCGGCTTTGGCGGCATACGAGTGAGCCGATTGAAAAACGCCGGGATATTATCGCCGTGCTGCTGACGACGGCGCCGTTTGTTGGTGTGTTTGTCATCGGTCTGACGCTGGGCAGCGTGATTTTTCGTGGCACCCGACTCGAGGTCAGCGGCATCGGCCCACTGCTGTGGGGACCGGCAGTGGCCGTCGCGGCCATCGCGCTGTTCTCCGCCAGGCAGGGAAAGTGGGCGCCGCAGCTGCTTGCCCTGCTGCTGGTTGCCGACGTGGCGATCTTCGGACTGCACATCGTCCGAGACGTCGAATACCGTGATCGGCACGAACTGCTGACTTTCAAGGCGGCACTGCAGACCAGTGATCACACGTATCGGCTGATTGCGGATAGTAACCTTCCGGTGTGGGAAGGACATTATATGGTTGGCGGGTACGAGGGGTTGTTTCCGATCGAACCGCTGGACCTGGGAAATCTGCAGCATCTTCGACTGGCGGCGATCGGTGAATTTGAGGTCGATGGCGAGCGCCGGTCGATGACTGATCCGTTGCCACGCGTGCGGTTGGTACCGAACCTCGAGATCAACGCAGAACCGTTGGCAGGATTGGCGGAGGCCGACCTCGAGTCGACAGCGCACTGCGGCCCGGGACACGCCGAAGCGTTCACCGCGCCGGCGCTAGGAGAAATGGAGCACGTGCGCATTGAGCACGACGGTTTCGAGGTGCTGCGGATGCGCGTCCAGGTTGAACACCGGCGCCTGCTTGTGGTTGCCGACAAATGGGACGCCGGCTGGCAGTGCCTGGTGGACGGTGAATACCGGCCGATCCTGCCGCTTTACAATGGCGCTGTGCGCGGCGTCATGGTCGACAAAGGCGAGCATGAAGTTATAATGACATACGCACCTGGTACTCTGGTAACTGCGACGCGGGTCGCGGCGGCCGGTGGGATCCTGTTGCTGTTGCTCGTCGTCGCAAGCTGGCGCTGCGGACAGAACTTTTCGACCGAATGGCGGTCTGTATAAACGAAGCGTTTCAACGTCGACCATGGAGCTGAATATGAACCGTCCTTGCCAACTTGGGATCGTTGTCGTCCTTGTCAACCTGGCCCTGTGCCCGATTCTCACTCCAACCTTTGCCACGGGGGCCTGGTGGCCGTATGGCGAGCAACGTAAAAACTCTAATGAGCCGGCAAAGCTCGACACCTCGCCGCTCCCCGTAGAACTCAAGCAGCGCACCAGTTTCGCGGAAGTCATCCGCAGAGTTGAGCCCGGGGTGGTGAGCATTTTTACGACCAAGTTAAGCGATGCCAGCGAGCATCCTTACTACAACCATCCTTTATTCCGCGAGCACTTCGAGAACGGCCATAGCCCATCGACCAGGGAAGAAGGACTCGGCAGTGGTGTGATCGTCACGGCGGACGGTTATATCATCACCAACAACCACGTGGTCGAAGACGCCGACGAGATCAAGGTAGCGCTGATCAATCCGCGCCGGGAATTCGACGCACGAATCATCGGCACCGACCCGGGCACCGATATCGCGGTGCTGAAAATAGAAGCGGAAAACCTGCCGGCGGTTGTTCTGGCAGACAGCGACCGGGTCGAGGTGGGCGACATGGTCATGGCTATCGGCAATGCGTTTGGCGTCGGGCAGACGGTGACCCGCGGGATCGTCAGTGCCACTGGCCGTAGTAGTATTGGCCTTGTGAAATATGAGGATTTCATTCAGACCGATGCATCGATCAACCCGGGAAACTCCGGCGGCGCCCTGATCGATCCGATGGGGCGTCTGGTCGGGATCCCGTCCGCGATCATCAGCCGTACCGGCGGCAGTCAGGGTATTGGGTTTGCGATTCCGACCAACCTGGCGATGCACATCGTCGAGCGACTGTTGGCGGACGGCCGAGTCGTGCGCGGCTTTCTCGGTGTCCAGATCGGCGACCTGACGTCCCAACTGCAGGAGGCATTCGACATGGACAACCTGAACGGCGCCCTGGTCAACCAAGTCCTGCCAGACAGTGCTGCGTCCGAAGCGGGGATTGAACATGGCGACGTGATTGTCAATTTCAACGATGTCGCGATCCGCAATTCCGGTCATCTGGTGCTGGTCGTGGCTCGGACGTCACCGGCGACCGTGTCCAAGGTTACCGTGTTCCGAAACGGCGAAGCAATCGATATCGACGTCAAGCTGAAGGAGCGTCCGGATCGCGATATCACCAACATGCCGCCGCCGGTCAGTGAATCGGAAACCGAATTGCTCCGCGGTATTACGCTCGACGATCTCAATGCGCAAACGCGCCAGCGATTCAATGTGACGCCCGACATCGAGGGTGCCGTTGTTGTCGGTATCGAAGCGGACAGCCCGGCTATGGACAGCGGTCTGCGACTTGGCGACGTGGTCCTGGAGATCAACAAGATGGAGGTGCGCAACGCCGATGACGCGATTGCCACCAGCGACGAGCTCGAGGAAGTGGACAATGTGCTGGTCTACGTCTGGCGCCAGGGCAACCGGCTATTCATCATGATCGAGGAAGAGCCGGACGACGAGTAAACGTGAGCGCTGCGGATGCCGGGAAGAATTGTAATTTCTCGACGTTGTGCTATTTCTCCTTACGCCTCATCTGCCTGAAATCGGTACCTAAAACGCCTCGAAAGGAGCCTGACATGAAGATCCACATGATTGCCGTGCTGATCACCTGTATGATCGGACTGACCGGATGCATGACTCACAAGAACGCTGTCAAACTCGGGCAGTTGGATCGTGCCGTTGCAGTAATGCAGCCGACCGCAGGAAACAGTGCGCGGGGTGTCGTCAAGTTTATTCAGGATGGCGCACAGGTCACTGTCATCGCCGATATCGAGGGCTTGTCTCCGAACGCTAAACACGCATTTCACATTCATCACTGGGGCGACTGCAGCAGCCCGGACGGCAAGAGCGCTGGCGGTCATTACAACCCCGAAGGCCACGACCACGGCAATCCGGACGTCAGCAATCCCCGGCACGCCGGGGATCTTGGAAATCTCCAGACGGATGCCGCCGGCAAAGCGCACTACGAGCGGACCGTGTATAATCTGACGATCGCAGATTCACACAATCCGATCATCGGACGCTCGGTGATTATTCACAAAAAGCACGATGACTTCGGCCAGCCCACCGGCAATGCCGGCTCGCGTATAGCCTGCGGCAGCATCGGTGTGGCAAAGTAGCTTCTGAAAGGCTTTGCTGCGTTACGAATTCATCAATGCTGAGTTGCGCGCGCTGATCACATCACGACGGGCCACAATGGGTCCGCCAGATTCCGGCCTATCGCCATCATGCCGCAGTCGTCGAGGTGATCAGGTCTGCTGTCGGCCCGGAAATGTTGGCGCGCAGATCGTGTTCTTCGATCAGGTGGCCGTTGGCGCGCCCGCCCGAACCGACAGCATGGCGCAGCGCTTGCCGGTGCTGCTCTGGCGCGTCGTCCCGTTTACCGCGCTCCCGTGTGATACCGAAGTGCTGCCAATGCGGACAGACCCTGATGCAAGTCACCGCTCCCCCAGTACTGCCGACCATGTATGACACGCGTTCGGAGAACGTGTCCGTCGGCCACTGGGATCACCGTGCAGATCAAAGGCAGCGTTGCCGGATCAGGCTGAGTTGGCGCTGCAACACGTTGAGCTCCGACTGCCAGAAATTGTCGTTGCCCCAGTCGGGAAAGCTTTCCTCAAAGCGCGGGTCACCGACTTGGCGGCTGCGCCAGGCGTCGAAGTAGAGAATGCGCATGGACCGCAGTGGCTCGATCAGACGTAGTGACTGATGATCAAATGGGCGGAAATCCTCGTACCCTTCAATCACCAGATTCACTTCGCGACGAGCGGCCCAGACATGGTCCGGCAGCAGCATCCACAGATCCTGCACAGGCGGTCCCATGGCCATGTCGTCGAAGTCGATGAGCATGATGCCATCGTCAGGGTGCAGCACGTTGGCGGTATGGCAATCTCCGTGGATACGGATGTATTCTGCGCTGTCGAACAGCGGCTCGATCAGGTCCATTAGATCGTTGGTGATAACGATAAAATCCTTTTCGAGGTGCGGTGGAATAAATCCTTCGTCGAGCAGCGTGTCGATGTGCTCGGCAGTCGACTGGGCGGGGTGCAGGATGACGCGATGTACCGCATCGTATTCGGCGCCGCAGCGATGGACGCGGCCCAGTAGTCGCCCGAGCCGGCGCCAATCCTCGTCCTCGACAAACTCGAACATGCGGCCGTGGAGCTTGGGGTAGACCGCAAAGACGATTCCCTCGGCATCGCCCACGGTATGTGAGTCATTCAAATCGAGCGGGGCGATGACGGGGATCTCGGCCTCTTCGCAGTCGAGTATGAACATGTGCTCGTCGATGATGGCGTCGTCAGTCCAGCGATTCGGCCGATAGAATTTGACGATCAGCCGAGTGCCGTCTGTGGCCTCGAGCTCGAATACCCGGTTAATGTAACTGTTGAGCGGACTGGTCAGGCCGGTGAGCTCGACGTTCAACGCCTGTTCGACAGCCGTGATGATCGTGTCGGGTGTCAGTTTTTCGAAATCGTGCGGGGCGGTGTCTTCATCCATCCCGCTACGGTAGCCACCTGCGATGAGAGTTCAAACAACTTGCAGCGGGCGTCGCAGGCTTTTAACCTTTGTGCCAATGACAACACATAACAAAACGAGGAGCAGTTCATAGGCCGGCATGGATTGGAGCATCATGGGATATTGTGTCATCGGGCAGTATCATGCCTTTGCCGCGCGCGCTGTGGAACACGTCGACCCTGTCGCTCGACTGGTTTTTAGCGCTGCGATCACGTAGCTTAACCCTCCGATACCTGCCAACTCCCCCGTGTAGCTGGGCCCATGAATGAAGTGAAAAACTTCGTTGAGACGGCTGACGTCTCAACGCTGATCGATTTGGCATCCTGGACCGACCGTCTGCCGATGCTGGCGTCGCAGTACCAGTCGGCCAGGCCATTTCCACATATATTTTTGGAAGGTGTGCTCCGGCCAGATAAGGCGTTGCAGGCCGCGCGCGAGTTTCCGGCGCCGGAATCGACATCCTGGACACACTACAAACACGTCAACGAAAACAAGCTCGGCAAGAACGACCGCGATCACTTCCCGCCATTGCTCGGTCAGATTGTTGATATGCTCAACAGCCCGGTATTCGTCGAGTGGCTGAGCCAGCTTACGGGTATAGAAGGGCTGATGTCCGATCCGCTGCTGGACGGCGGCGGGCTGCATCAAACGGAGCCCGGGGGCTTCCTCAATGTCCACGCCGACTTTACCATGCACCACTACCACAAACGCTGGCGGCGTCGCATCAATCTGATCCTCTACATGAACGAACGCTGGGAGGATGACTGGGGCGGTGCCATCGAACTGTGGGACGGTGACATGCAGGCGTGTGTCGAGAGAGTACCGCCATATCTCAATCATGCGCTAATTTTTAATACGAACGAGACTTCGTACCATGGCTATCCGGATCCGATCCAGTGCCCGAATGGTGTTCAGCGACGCAGCGTCGCGCTGTATTACTACGCCGTCGAGGCAGACAGCAGCTATTCAATGAAGTCCACGAACTACAAGAGCCGACCGGACGACAATGCTGTTGCCCGTATTAAAATCTGGCTAGATAAAGTGGCGCTCGATATTTACTCACGCCTCAAGGCGCGATTCGGCTGGTCGGACGAATTTGCCAGCAACATCCTGAGCAAGCTGGCCAGGGGAAAGAAAAAGCGCGACGAATAAACTGAGTAGATATGTGGCAGGTACGGCCTAAATACACATGTGGAAGGTTACCCTCCGCTATCCGCCGGCCAGAGGCGCCTCCCACAGTCAATAAGCACACTTAAAAAGAGTAAAGGGATACGACAAAAACGCCTCACTGGCGTTTGAGCTCTGCCCGTTTCGCATCCAGTAACTGCCGCACCGCGTCCGACGAGGTCTTGTCGATCAGAAGGTCCATCATGGTGACGGCGTTAGCGTGGCCCGCTGCATGCAAGGCAATGATTGCGTCGGCGCGAGTGCTCGGTGACAGCGCGGTGCTGTTGGCGACCTTGAGCAACTCCGGCCGCAGTGCCGGGTAGGGAACCTCAAGCAGAAAAAGTAGAGCCTTGGCCAAGCGCACTTCGCTGCGGCGATCGATCTTTGCAAAAACCGGTTTGAGATCTTCGGCGTTCACTTCGGCACCGGCCTGGACCAGCGGTACCAGGGTGTGATAAGCCTCCGCCTTGAGCGCGATCCCGACGACCGAGAGGTCTTGCTTGTTGCGTGCCGCGATGTCGACCATACGTGATACCAGAAATGCGACCGCCGGAGCGTTCTGCGCACGCACGGCAAGGTGTAGCGGCGTGTTTCCCGATAGATCCGCAGCGTCAAGATCGGCGCTGAACCCGGCAATGACCTGCAGGTGCGTGAAATCCGTCGCAGGTTCGTTGCCGCGGACGCCATGGCGTCGCGCCGCAGCAAAATGGACCGGCCGCTTTTTGGCGAACGGCGTGACGGCATCGGCGTCGGCGCCGCTATCGACGAGCAACACGATGATCTCGGCCGAGCCCTTGCCACCGGCGGCATGGTGGATTGCCTGTCGACCGTACCGATCTGCTGCAGCGATGTCGGCACCTGCCTCGAGGTACATCTCGACGTGTTCGAAGTCGGCCATTCCAACGATGGCATTGAGATTGGTTTCACAGCCGGAAACGGGATCGAGACCATAGTCGAGGAGCAACCGGGCGCGACGTGTCTGCTCGGTCAAATCCTGGATGGCCGGAAACAGCTTGCACGCCATCAGCGGGCATTGGCCCGCTTCGAGCAAGGCTACCAGCATCATGTCTGTCGACTGACGCATTGCCACCTGGAACGGGCTGGGCCGGCCGGTGTTGACATTGGCGCCGTGCTCGATGAGCAACTTGACCAGTTCGGCATTGCGAGCTTCCACCGCCACAGTCAGTGGATTCGGTCCCCTCCTCGGGTAGCGGGCGGGCTTGGCGCCGGCGGCCAGGAGCATCCTGCAGAGTTCCATTCTTTTCGACTTCTTGACGTGCAGTGCCACGGTCAGTGCATTTGCTTTCCTGGAACCAGAATCGGGCTTGGCGCCGGCAGCCAAAAGCACCTTGACGGCGTCAGCCTTGCCGGCGGCACAGGCCATCATGAGTGCGGTGCCGTCGGTCCGATGCGAGGTGTCTAGTTTGGCACCGCGCTCGGCCAGCAGGGTCAGCCATTCCTCAGACTTCTTCGGGTGTCTGGTTGCAATCATCAGGGGCGTGGCGGCCTTGCCGTTGCGGGCATCGATGCTCGCCCCGGCCTCGAGCAGAACACGGCCGAGCTCGGGATCACCCGCGA
Organism: Lentisphaeria bacterium; assembly: GCA_963580095.1. Lineage (GTDB taxonomy): Bacteria > Verrucomicrobiota > Lentisphaeria > JABSQK01 > CAJWLW01 > CAJWLW01. Next base: position 13,363 of record CAUZJQ010000077.1, read on the forward strand.
TGCAAGCCCGATGCAACGGCGATTGTCGCTTGTCGTTGAACAATTTGACACTTTCCGGACTTTTCTCGACGTAGGCCTGCAGGGTGGCCGGATCGTTGGCATCGATGATTTCAAAGATCTCTTTGGCGGGGGCGAGTGCTGTGAGCAGCGACACGAGGATTGCTGTTGGCAGGATGGGGTTGATGTTCAACAAAGCCCCGTTGTCTCCTGCAGAAAAACGTGGTGAATAGCGCCGTTGCTGGCGACCAGTTGCCGATTTTTCTCGAATTGATCGCTATTGCCGAAATCACTGACGCGACCGCCTGCTTCGTTGCAAATCAGGACCCCGGCTGCAACGTCCCAGGCATTGAGGTTGAGCTCCCAGAAGAGGTCATAGATACCGCAGGCAACATAGCATAGATCGAGCGCCGCAGAGCCGTCCCGATGAATGTCTCGCACGAGATAGACCATCCTGTCGAAGATCGCCATCGTGTCTGGCTTGACGTTGAACCGTACGCAGGAGAAACCGGTCACCATCAGTGCGTCCTGCAACCTGGCGTTTTGCGAAACCCGGATCGGCCGGCCGTTGCGAAAAGCGCCGCCGCCGCGTTTAGCGTAAAACAGTTCATCAGTGGGTGGACAATAGACCAAACCGTACTCGGTGATGTCGTTCTTACGATAAGCCAGCGATACACTGTAGAATGGATAGCGGTGAAAAAAATTTGTGGTGCCATCGATCGGGTCGACGATAAAGATGCCGTGCTCGGCGCTGCCCGCCCCCTCGCCCGTCTCTTCTCCGTCGAACCTGACGTCAGGAAAAGCTTCTGCCAAAGCGCCTTTGAGATACTGTTCGACTTCCCGATCGGCGGTCGTAACCAAATCGACGGGCGTCTTGAATTCGACGTCGTTCTCGAGCTCGTTGCGGAAATAGGCTCGAGACAGTTCGCCAGCCTGTTTGATGATGGGAATCAGTGTGTCGAGCATTATAGAGAAAGACTGATTATTGGCCGGTTGTTCATTGCAGTGTAGTTCACTCAGCTAGAAGGTACGGCATCCGCCGGGGTATCGCCAATTGCGCGCATTACGGGATTACTGCGATAAAGTCAGATGCTATGGATCTCGACATCTTATTCTGTGACAATCATCTGCTGGCCGTGGCGAAGCCGGCGGGCATGCCGGTCGTACCGGATGACAGTGAAGATTTGTCGCTTTTCGACATGGCGCGAAGCTGGATCGAAGTAGAGTTCAACAAACCCGGTCGCGCCTTCCTCGGCGTTGTGCACCGTCTTGATCGCCCAGTCTCGGGCGTCGTTCTGCTTGCCCGCACCAGCAAGGCGGCGGCACGACTGACAGAACAGTTCCGCGAACAACAGGTGACCAAGACGTACATCGCAATCTGTCACGGCCTGCCGCGTCAGGATGATGGGAAGTTGGTGCAATGGCTGTCGAAGGACGGGCGTCGAAACCGCGTAACCGCCAGCGCCTCGAAAAGAGGCAACGCCAAACGCTCCGTCACACAATTCCGGGCGCTGCTCTGCGAAGGCAAAAAGACGCTGGTCGAACTGATTCCGGAAACTGGCCGTCCCCATCAATTGCGCGCGGCGATGGCGTCGATCGATATGCCAGTCCTCGGCGACGTCAAGTACGGGGCGCCGAAACCGCTGCCGGACAAGACCATTGCGCTGCATGCGCGTGAACTTACCGTGTCTCACCCGACCACGAAGAAAACGATGACTTTCTCATGCCAGCCCCCGGTCTGCCGGTGGTGGGCTCTGGCGCGGCAGGGACAAGGCAGGAAATGAACGGAAAGAATTGTCCTGTTTTTTAGCGTGAGACACCCGCTGCACACGATTTTCCCCGTATGGGAGCGCTCAGAAAAAACGAGGACATTTCCGTTCAAGCACTATTTACTTCCGCGGCGACGGGGGCAAAGTATGCCTCGACTTCCACTGATACTACTTTCACACCCCCCCGGAATAACACCATGGAAATCTCGCAGGACACCGCTGTATCCTTCCATTACAACTTGAAGTTAAGCGACGGCGAAGCTGTCGATTCTTCTGAGGGCCAGGATCCCATGATCTATCTGCATGGGCATGGCAACCTCGTTCCCGGTCTTGAATCCGCGTTGCTTGGCAAGAAGGCCGGGGACGTTTTCGATACGACAATCTCTGCGGCACTGGGCTATGGCGATCGCAACGACGAGCTGGTGGAGGCGGTGCCGATGGACATGTTCGAGGGCATCGAGGACCTTACGCCCGGCATGCAGTTCCAGATCAACAGGCCGGAAGGCACCCAGGTCATCACCGTGGCGGAAATTGACGGCGAAAACGTCACTATCGACGGCAATCACCCGCTCGCAGGTGAAACTCTCCATTTCCATATCGAAGTGGCAGAAGTCCGCGAGGCCACCCAGGAAGAGCTCGACCACGGGCATATCCACGGTCCCGGATGCCACCACGATTAGCCGCCCCGGTCAGTCCCGCAATGCGTTCAAGCGCTTCTGTGACGGCAGTGCCAGTGCCGTCACCAGCGTAGCGACCGCGAAACCGGTGGCCCAGTACAACGGTGTGCGGGCCGAGAAATTGTCGACCAGCGCGCCAACCAGCCAAGGCCCCGTAAGCGCCGAGATCCCCGACGCGAAACCGATGAGCATGCCGGTCATCCACCGGCTGGCCCGCGACACCAGCCCCTGGCCAAGTTGAATCACGATCGCAGTTGTCCAGGCCATTCCGACACCGATGAACGCCAGACAGATGATCATCGACGTGCCTTCGAAAATCGGCAAAAGCAGCAGCGGAATTAGTGACAGCGCGGTAGAACCGGCGCAGATGATCCGCTCGCGACCGATTGCAGCGGTCATACCGCCGAGCAGCAGGCCGAAAGCCTGTGAGACGTTGAAGATCGATTGCCACTGTCCGATCATGATCTGCCCGTGCCCCGCAGCAGCGAGGTAGGGCGGGATGGTGTATAACAGCACGTACACGCAGAAGAACCGCATCGTATTCATCGCGATAAGCAGCCATATCGGCCAGTGCCGGCCGGCCAGCGCCTGAAACCA
>CAUZJQ010000078.1:0-16278 GCA_963580095.1 Lentisphaeria bacterium
CACCCTGACGATAGCTGCCGGCACCGGCGCTGTTGTTGTTGACGACAACATCGGCGTCAACGGCGGTTTGGCACTTAATAAGCTGGATATCCAAATCGCCGGGGACGTCCATTTCGCCGGCGCCGACGCCACGGTCGATGTCAATTCGTTGACCATCGGCAGCGCTACCGCAGTTGATGCCGACGTCGAATTCGACGCCGCGGTCAATGTCGCCGGCAACGTCGACATCAATACCAGTACGCTTACCCTTGACGGGTCATTGACGACGACTGCCGGCGGCACCGTAACGGTGACCAACAGTGGCGTTGCCGACATCAATGCGAATATCACGGCTGCCGGCACCGTCCGTTTTGACGGGCCCGTGTCCGGCAGGATTGACATTGGGTTGGACGGGCCTGCACGCGCGATTTTGACCATCAAGACCACGGATCCGGGAGCGGCTATTCTTGTTGACGCCGCCGGTGTCCTGCTGACCGGCGATACAGCCATGACGACTAATGACGGGGCGATTGCATTCGGTGGCGACGTTGCCGGCACATTCACCCTTACCCTCACCGCTGGTGCCGGAGACGTCGACTTCAACGACACGATAGGTACTGCCGCACCGCTGTTCAGTCTGCAGATCGTGTCGTCCGCCAATGTCGATGTCGAGGGCACCTCGACAATCAGTTCCGGCGGCATCATGATCAACACTGGGACGATCGACATCCGCGGTACAGTTACGACGATCACCGGCGGTGTCATCGATGTTGTGCACACTGGCATCGCACTCATTGCGGCATCTGTCGAAAGCAGTGGCCGTATCGAATTTGACGGCGGTGGCGACATCCTCATCAATGCGACGGTCGGCACTGCTGCCGGAAGCCACAGCGACATTGTGTTACATACGAGTGCTGAGGTCGTGCAAAATGCCTCGATCAATGTCCATGGCAGCGGTGAACTCCAGGTTTCGGCTGACGGCCTGATCACGATGACGCTGCCCGGTGTCACCACGGGTGAGCTTGGCGATGTCATATATCACGCCGGCGGTGCCCTCATCCTGACGTCGCTGACGACAACCGGCGATGTCGACCTTGTTGCCGGCGGCAGTATTACCGGTGACAGTAGCGTCGTCAACGTCACCGGCAGCGAGCTGACTTTCTCGGCTGCCAACGGCGTGATTCTGATCACCTCTGTCACTGACGTCACCGGTTCGAATTCAGACAATGCCGACATCACCATTGTTAATGAAATCGTCGCACCGGTGCGGATCGCCGGTCTCAGCACCCGCGGCGGCAACATAAACTTCACCAATAGCGGCGGCAGCACGCTGAACCTTGTTGACGACGACATCAGTTCCGGCGACGAGGCGGGCGGCATTGTCGGCGGTGATCTTACGATCACCAACAGCCACGGCATCTTTGTCGCAGCCGAGGTGAATCTCGACACTCGCGCCGGCACCGGTGGTGACTTGGACATAGCGGATAACGTCTTCATGGACGGCGTCGCGTTATTCGGTGCAGGCGACGTGAACCTGAACGGCGGTATTGGCGACACGTCTTCTGAGCTCGACGTGGTCATCACAAAGCCGCAGGTTTCGGCGCTGTCGATTCTGATCCGCACACGACGTGACATCATTGTGACGGCCCTGCTGCAGACGACGTCGCCGGGCGCCGATATTGTGCTTGAGGCCGACAGCGATAGGGACGGTGTTGGCGGCGTGCGTATCTCCGACGCCGGTTCGATGGTTTCCGGACGCCATGTCGTCATTTCCGGTTCTGATTTCTCGGCGACGCCGGGCGCAATTGACAGTGTGCTCACCGAGGCCGGTTCCGCGGGTGATCATATCAGCGCTGCCGGCGACATCCGTATCGTCAGCAATGCCTGGGCGCCTGCAGGGGCAATAGTCAGTGTCGCCGGTTCTGTCCACGCAACCGATAGCGGCCTGATTGCCGTTGAGGCGGAAGGTGACGCGGTCATTACCGGCGACCTGGAGACCGGTGGACGCGTCGATCTCAGCAGCAAGACAGGGGTGGTCGATCAATCTGTCGGCAGCATTGTCGCTGACCTGCTCGCAGTAACGACGAGCGGTGGCAGCGTCACATTCACCGGCCCGCTGACGATCAGTGCGATGGTCGATGTCGATCCTACCGGCGGCACCGTCACTATTGTCAATCCGGCCAACCAGCTCGGAGTGCTCGAACTGTCCGGTGATCATGTCACGGTGCAGGAAGTCGACGACATGGAGATCGGCAGCATAACAGCAACCGCCTCCGTCACACTGACCAGCGGCGATGCCGTGCTTGATGCCAACAGCGGCGGCGTTAATATCACTTCGCCGATACTGACGATCGATGCGACGGGTGGCACAGGTACCGTCTTGGACGCGCTCGATACGACGGTTGACACACTGACGGTCACCGTTGACGATGGCGATGTTTACGTCGACAACACAACGACGCTGGAAATCGCCGGCATAACCATCGACACATCAGGTGCCGTAGTCACAGGCGCATTGGGTGCGATCAATGTGAACGGCAACATAACGGTGCCGGGCAATGTGCAATTGACAGCTGTCGAGAGCGCCGATGCACCGGACTGGCTCCAGGATGTCGCCGTTGCCGATGGCGTGACGATCACGTCGCTGTCCGACATTGAACTGCGGGCAGGTGACGATGTCCTGGTGGCAGCCACGGCACAACTCAGTGCGGCCGGTACAGTCAACATCCAGGCCGGTTTCGGCGACACCGACGGCGGCGGCGCGGTCGATCTGGACGGCACAATCAGTACCGGCGGTGATGTCAGCCTGTCTATACTCGGCAATATCAGCCTCGGCATCATCGATGCACCGGGTCAGACAGTGACCTTGACCAGTGTGAACGGCAGCATTATCGGCGATACCAGCGGTACCGTTGACAATGTCACAGCCGACACGCTCATCGCCAGCGCCCAGGATGGGATCGATCTTAACACCAAAGTCAATACAGTCGATGCGGTGACGACGGGTACCGGCAACATCGCGATTCGCAACGACGGCAACGTCGTGTTGCGCGACATTGCAACGACGGACGGCGAGATCAGCGTCACGACGATCAGCGGCGGTGACGTTTTCGTAGATGACGTTCGTGCCAGTACGACGGTGACCGTGATCGCCGCCGGCGCCATCGAGGAGCAGACCCCGGATGCCGGCATCGACATCTCCGCCGGCACAATACTGCTGACGGCACAGACCGGTATCGGGACGCTGAATGCGATCGAAACCGCGGCTGCGGATATCGATGCCGCCACTGCCGCCGGCAATCTCCTGCTCGACAATGACGTTGCTGTCGACACGATTGTCAATGCGCTTTCGACCGGAGCCGGTCACGTTGTCTTCAGGCATCTCGGCGATGCCCAGGTCACGATTTCTTCTGTCAATGTGGCAGGCGGCAACGTGCGTCTCGAAAATGTCGCTGACCTTATTTTTGACGGGCTTGTGACCGTGAGTGGCGGTGCCGCCTCGATTGCGGGCGATTCCGTCACGTTCGCTGCCGGCAGTGCTGTGACGACGGCCGGCGGTACTGTCGATATCGTTGCGACCGGGGCTGCTGTTGTGATGACGGACGGCGTCGTTGTCTCCAGCGCCGGCGGCGATGTCCGCGTTGCTGCGGCAGATGATGTGACGTTGAGCCGGATCGACGCCGGAGCGGGTAGCGTTGCGGTGATCGCGACAACCGGCGATATCATCGATGGCGACGGCGGTGTCGACATCGTTGCCGGCGATGTCCTGCTGATGGCTTCCGACAGTGTCGGGGCGCTGGGCGCGGGGGTGGATCCGATCGAGGTGACGATTGCCAAGCTCAGCGCCGATGCAGGCGCCGGTGGTATCAGTGTGCTCGAATCCGACGGACTCGTTATTGGTGACGTGACGGTGAGCGTGGACCGCGTCGATGCGGCCGGCGGTACCGGGGCGGTCGATACCACGCATAGTGGCGCGACGACGATCCTTGGCGGCTCGATTGTTGTTCAGACAATTGCCGGCAGTCTGACGGTCGCCAGCGGAGTCGCGGCTTCGGGCGGCGCTGCCGCGGTCCGGCTCGGTGCTGGTGGTCCGGACAGCGATGTCAGTATCGACAACGGCGTCGTGAGCAGTGGCCCGATCACGATCATTGCGGTCGACAGTGTCATGCAGAATGCCAACATCACTGCCGGCGGCACGGTGGATGTTCTTGCGACGAACGGCTCGATCGATATGGCCGCCGACACCACGACCTCGACGGCGGGCGATTCGATCAGCTATGTCGCAGCTGTCAATGCGACGATTGAATCCCTCGACGCCGGTGCCGGCGAGATCGCCGTAGTGGCGACGTCCGGAAGCATTATTGACGGTGATATCCAGGTCGATCTGATTGCTGCAGGCCTGCTGCTGACAGCAGGCAACGTGATCGGTGCCGCCGGCGATCCGATCGAGACAAGCGTTGCGAGCTTGAGCGCTGTAAGTGCCGGCGTTTACATCGTCGAGACTGATGGTCTGACGGTGACCGAAATTACTGTCATTGTGAACCGTGTCGACGGTTCTGGACAGACGTCACCGGTGGAGTTGAAGCAGGCCGATATCGAAACGACGGCTGGTGGCCCTGTGATCCTCGGCGGCGGCGACGGCACCTTGCACGTGACCGACGGCGACAGTGACGGGAGCGGTATTGAGGCGTCAGGCCCGATCCTGCTGTGGACCGAGAACGTTGTACGGAGTGGTGGGGAGGACATCATCCTCGATGCCGAGGTGCGCAGTGCCGGTGGACCGATCACGATCAATGCGGCCGGCAGCGTCATGCAGAACGCCGATGTGCTTTCGGTAGCCAATGACATCGATGTCAGCGCTGCGGTTGACATCATCATGAGCGATGGCGCCCGGACATTCAGTGATGGTGGCAACGTGCGTTATGTCGCAGGCAATTCGATCGTTGTAGGCAGTATCGATGCCGGTGCCGGCACGATCGGTCTGTTCGCAGACACGATACGTGACGGCGGTGACACGCATACTGACGTTATGGCGGCAGCCGCGTTGTTCAACGCTGTGACCGGTATCGGCGTTGTCGGCATTGCCACGGGAGCACTTGAGGTCGATGCCGTACGACTCACGGCAACCGCCGGGAGCGGCGGGATTATTCTGGCCGTGATCGGGGACATTGTCATCGACACAGCTTCTCTCAGCGTTGATCGTGTTGACAGCCTTGGCAGCCTGACGACGACAGCCGAAGTGGCCCAGAGTGATCTCACAACTACCGGCGACGGGTTGATTGTGCTGCAGGCGACCGGGTCGATCGTCATCAATGACGGCGACGATGATGACGACGAGGGTGTGCGGGCGGATGGTGTCGGCAATGTCGGATTCGAAGCCACAGGTGACGTGACACTGAACGCCGGCGTCAACAGCGGCAACGGCAGTGTGAATGTCATGGCTGACGGCGCGGTGACGCAGGCGGATGGCGGCGACATCATCAGCGGCGGGAGCGTTTTGGTCGACGCCGGTTCGGGCGCGATTACGATGACCACCGGTACCGTCACGCAGACCAACGGCGGTAATATTCGCTACTACGCGGCAACCGATGTTTTGATCAGCGTCATTGATGCCCGGACCCAGGCCGATCGCGACGCCGACAGTCTTGCCGGCCAAAACGGCTGGGGCTATTTGTCGATCACGGCGGTGACCGGATCGATCCTTGATATCGCACCGGCGAACCTGCAAGATGTCGATCTGTATGGTCACGAGGGGCGTTTGCTGGCCGGAGTTGGTATCGGCGAGCTCGAACCGGGATTCAACGCGATCGAGACGGAACTGATTCTGATCACAACTGCATCGGGCAATCTTGGCACCAATGTTGTGGACGCAACGGAGATTGTCGGTGGCAGTGTCGACCCGGTCGATGTCATCCGCGTACTCATGGACGGTACGACAACGATTGTTTCCGATGCCGGGATACAATCGGGCCAGACATCAACCGCTCCAGACGTCGACCCGATCAATGTCCGCGCCTTGGACAGCGGACTCATGATTACCGAGCTGGAGGCACAGTACGTACAGGTCGGTGGTTGGAATCCGCTCGATGCTACGCTGCACGATTTCTCCGACGAATTCAGTATGCCGCTGCGGGCTGCCAATGCCGTGGACGGCGATCCGGCGACCGACTGGAGTACGGTGCGCAGCATCTATGCGACAGCCACCTGGCACTTTGCCGTTGACTTGGGTGGGGTGAAGCCGGTCAGTCGCGTTGCGATTCTGCCGCGGTCCGACTTTGCAATCCTGGCCCCGAAGAATTTCAAGATTGAAGTGAGTGTGGACGGTGAGGCGTGGACCGAGGTCGTGACGGCAAGCGGCTATGTTGCCGGTGAGGGCGCCTGGTATGCCGCCACTTTCCTGGAGACTCCAGCGCAGTTTGTTCGCCTGAGCGGCACCGTCCAGCCGCTGGGTGACGGCTCGTATTACATTCAGTTCGCGGATGTGAGGGTCTCGGAAACCGGTTCATCCTTCCCGAGTTCGAAGCTGCAACTATCGTGGCCGGCGCCGACTGCCAGTGACGGACGTGCCAGTCATTATCAGGTGCGTTACAGTACCTCCCCAATCAATGAGCTAGACGACTGGATCGCCGCTGTACCGCTGTCGGGTGTCCCGGCTGTGCTTGATACCGGCCAACAACAGACGATGCTGGTGGACCCCGCGGACCTGCCGCGCGAGACGGTCATTTACCTTGCGGTTCTGGCGTTCAACAGCGATGGTTCGACGGTCTCACAGTCGAATTTCGTCAGGGTGACGACATCTCCGGAGGGTGCGTCGGCACCGATCCTGGATCTGGCCGGGGCCATCGATGCGACGGACGAGCAGGTCATGCTGTCGTGGACTTCCACTGGTGCCGACGGTTTCATTGGAACTGCTGAGAGTTATGACATTCGCTGGTCAATGTCTCCGATTGTGGACGAAGGCGATTGGGCCCAGGCCGTTCCCGTGGACATCAGTATCGTTCCGGCCGGTGCGGGTGAGCCCGAGACATTCGCGGTTTCCAAGCGCCACCTGCCGGCAGCCGTTCCGGTGTACTTCGCGATCAAGGTCGCCAATAGCGCGGGATTGAGGCCGGCGGTTGCGAATTACGCTGCGGTCGACATGCCGACGACGGACGAAGCGGAGCTTGTGCTCAACTCGGGCTGGAACGCCGTGAGCCTGGCCGTGGATGATGGGCGCGATGCCGATGCACTGTTCGCAGGCGTTCTCGAAAGCGAGGTGCTTGCCTGGGACGGTACGAACTACGTCAATGTGTCTGAGTTGCAGGCCGGCACCAGTTACTGGGTCTTTTCGTCCACTGGTGGGAGTGTCATGACGTCCGGCGAGATTGCGCCGAAGAATGAATTTACGCTTAACACCGGCTGGAATGCTATCGGCATCGGCAAGCGTGCCGGTCTTGAGAAGGTGATGATGCCGGCGTCTTCCACGATTGTCGTTGTCTGGCACTGGAATAATTCAGAGCAGCGCTTCCACCGGCTCGACGCTGGTGCCGAGTTGATACCCGGCGAAAGCTATTGGGTCTACAGCCCGGTCGACAACCATGCCTGGGTGCTTGACATCCAGAACCCGGTCACCGGGGGTGCGCGCGAGGCCTGGGCCGGCCGTTCCATTATCGCGAGCCGCGATGCCATTGCCGAGGCGGCGCCGCTTCGATTGCAGAAAACCATCAAGGATAATTGCAATGATTATCTGGCGCTGTGGAATGGCAGCGATCCGGGTTATGTTTTCGGTGATCCGCTTGACTTGTCCGATGCAGCAACCTTGCCGGATGCCGGTGCGACGTTCATTAGATTTTTGGATTAACGATGTTTTCTTCCGAACAACGAGGCGAGATTGTGAAATTTTCTTTCAATGAACACCCTGCCGCCATTGCCCGCCTTTGGATTGGGTATTTCCTTCTCATGTTATGCGTGGCGTTGTACACCCCGCCTGCATTTGCCGAGTCTGCCGTTGAGCCAGCGGACACTGCCGAGCAACTCAACCACGAGCGGTTGCTGATCGCAGATTACGAACTGGCCAAAACCAAATTGAAAGACCTGGAAGCGCAGATCAGGCTGTTCGAGGAACAGGAGACAGGGCTGCGTCAATCGGAACGCGCTTCTGCCGAGGCCTATGAGCAAGCCGAAGGCGTCGTCGAATCGCTGCTGGAGCGAATGTCTATTGCGGTGAATGGACAAGCTCTGCTCGATGATTTCGGACAGGCGGAGCGTGAAGTTACGGAGATCGAGAAAGATTGGTGGTCGTTGAAGGAACAACTCGCCAAGACGGAACTGGCTTTGGCGTGGCGACAAAAGGCCGCAGTGCGTGCCCGGGAACTGATCGAAGTCATGCGCCCGACAGCCGAGGTTGCGCGGGCGAAAGCAATCAAGCGCGCTGCGATAGAAACCAGTGAAATGCGCGCCCGGCTCGAACAGCAACGGCAGGCTCGCCGTGCCGCACTCGAAGAAAGTCTGGACGCGGCGGTGGCCAGAGAAGAGGCGCGGTTGCAGACGAAATATGATTCGGGTGCCACCGACGATAGCATGATCGGGTGGCGCGAACGCGAGACCAAACACCAGGAAGCTTTAGCCCGGCGTCAGGCGCAGGAACAGGAGGAACGAGATCGCAACGCAGTGCGGCAGGCGAAGGTCGAACTGCTCCGTAAACAGTTGCAGGACGCTGCCGCCGAGAGATCCCGGCAACAGGAAATCCTCGCGGCCGCGGCCGCGGCACGTAAGCGTCTGCATGAAGCGGACAAAGCCCTGGCAAAGGCGGAACAGGCCCGCAACGCCGCGCCAGTCGATGACCGCGAGACCAGGCAGATGCTTGAAAAGCAGCGGCAGGAATACCAGGACGCCGTCGTTGCCCGATCCGAATCCGCACTGGACGCCGAGGCGATCTGGATGACCGCGCGAAAGGACAAGGTCTTGCTTGTCAGCGGCGGTATCGGCTACAGGACATTCAGTGACGTCGATTTTGCCGGCGCCGATTTTCGAAATTTCGGTACTCAGGATAGTGGTGCCTTCGTGTTCAACCAGGTGAGTCCCGACCTGACGAACGGTCCGTACGGCGTGCAGAATGTCCAAAGCCCGGTGAACGCTCTCGTTCAGGTGCCGACGGGCGTCGGCGCACCGGATCCGATTTTCGAAGGTCAGACTTTCACCGACAACGGTGACTTTTCTGATGATATTTTCATGCCGATCGATTACATCAGTTACCCGAGAAACGACGACAATGAAGTGGGCGGTACGCCCGGATTGAACCTGCAAGTGGCGCGACCGATGTGGTATCGCGATGACTGGACCGTGTCTTTCGTGACGGGGTTGCAGTCGTACTCGCCAAGGGACTCGACGATCGAAAGTGGTTCAATGGTCACGCCGGGCAAGTTTATTGCTGAACAATATCTGCATACGATCGTGGACACCGACGACGATGCCTTCGGCACAATCCATGCCGTCGTGAATCCGGCCTCTGAGTTGATGGACCCGACGGTCGACAACACGACGTTTTCCATGCGTAACGAGTTCGATTTACAGTTTATGACATTCGACCTCGGCTTGCGGGCATCCTATCGTTCGAACCGCATGACGTTGGATGTCGCGGCCGGCCCGACGCTCAGTGTCTGGCACCTGGACAGCGATCAGAGCTGGCGTGCTGTGTGGGGCGATATTGCCTCAAGCAATCTGATCATTGCTCCGGGACCGCCGCCGGTTGAGCATTATCGCACCGCACCCGTCGTGATCCCGGCGGGGGAGTATCGGGAAAGCCGTTCGGATTCGTCGTCGGGGGTGACTGTTGGTACGTACATTTCCGGCGGTATGAGCTATGATTTGACGCCCCGCCTGGGGGTCGCAACGAACTTGCGCTACGATTTGGTCGGCGAGACTGCCAGCACCGATTTCGCCACCCTCAATCTCGATGGCCTCGTCCTACAGATGCTGTTCAACTGCCGCTTCTGATTATTGTCTGATGCCCACGAACGTCTTACGCGAGTATTTGCAAGCTCTGATTTGCGTACCATATCTTCTCGACGATGCCAAGAAGTTGCAGCCAAGCTCGATTCTTTATAGAGCCAGTATTAACAGGTACTCAGGCTGGTTTTCCTGTCTGCGACAGGCGTGCGGCGTCAATGATCGCGATCTTTTCGAGCAGGGACTTATAGGGCACCGCAGGCTTTCCGGTGGGCACCGTCTATGGATTGCCCCTTAGCTGGTACGGCCATAGGACATGTTCGCAGCGCCCGCTTAACCAATGCCGTCTACTGATCAAACTCCAGTGTCAACGGCTCGCGTACAAAGCTGTAACCACTGGCGATCTCAGCCAGCCCGCCGCCGTAGCCGATCGCCACGCCGCGAAGACCGCGCTTAAGGACTTCCGCTTTGCGGTTTTTCCACTCGGTGTAATAGACCTTCGATTCGTGCAGCGTGTCGCCGGTCAGCCAGTTGCAGAAATGCCCGTGACCGGGAAACCAACGCTCGGTGTATGCCTCGTCGTACGATATGATCCGGAGCCGGTACTCGTCAAACGCCTCGACGCGTTTCTTGACCTCGAGCAACCCGTCCTCGGTCTTGTTCTGCTCATAGGTGCGATAGGCGGTAATCGCTTCGGTCAGCAGTTTTGAAAAGTCGAAGTAATCACGGGTATGCCGGATCCAGCCGCGCGACTGGTCATTGTCCACCTCCTGTTCGGCCTGCGCCAGCAAAGTCCCCAGTCGTTCGAGTATGTCCGGGGTATAGAGCATCATGTACAATTGCGATGTGGTCAGCCAATTCGGCCAATCACGACCGTGCAAGGCCAGGGGTATTTTTTCCTCGCGATTCGTGTACAGCACATTAAAGAACTCATGCATCGTCCCGGCTGCCTTGCCGAAAACACCGCGGCAGTATTCTTCGACCAGTGCCTCATGGTCGAGATACGGATCCCCCATCAACTTGCCCAGCACATATATAGACGGCCCTTGAAAGCCGAAATTCGTCTCCGGAAAATGGTAGAAGCCAATGAAATCATTTTCGTAGAGGTACCGCAGATGCTCGGCCGCCTCCCGTGGCGTGGCGTGGATATCCATGCCCATCCGCAACTGAATGTCGAACCAGTAGACGTAGCCGGTGATCCCCGCCGTTTTGCCGCGCCACGCTTCGACGTATTCCGGAGTTTGATTAGTTAGTTCGACCCAGACGTGCTCGCCCCAATCGTCGATGATCTTCGACGGCCACGCGGTCGGCGCGTAGCCCATCAGCAGCACCGTGCCGTCGGGATACGTCTTGTGTACTTCGTCGATGACCGATTTGTGCAGCAGGAACAGGCGTTCGCACGGCGTGTCCGGCAGGATCTGATCCTGGAAGTCACGCCAACTGATTCCCGATTTTTTGTGATGAACGCTGAAGCGGTAATCGTCGAGTTTCTCACACTCATCGCACTGGCAACGGTAGTACCCGTCTTCCTGGCCGAGGGTGACGACGTCCAGTCCCCTGGCGAACTCCTTTTTCACTCCTTCCACGAGCAATCGTTTCACATCGGGGTTCGTCGAGCACAGGTGATTGCGGTCTGTCGTCCGCTCGCCGTCGATCAGCGCGAAATATTCGGGATGCTCGTCGAAGTATTTCTCCACCGGCACCATTCCGTAATATGAATGACCGCCACTGGTAGCCGCGATGCCGATCCGATAGTTGTTGGCCACCGCGCCCGGCGTGATGTCCTCCAGCCAATGCCCTTTGGATCCAAACGGGTAGCGGCCCGATGAAAATGCGATGGCGGGGACAAACGAGCTTGACAGCGATTTCGGTACACGCAGGTCGGTCTGTGGCGGAATAAATTCACCGGACGGCCCGGGCAGAAACCAGCGGATCCCGGCCACCTCTTCGAGGAACATGGTAACCGCCCGGCAGTTGCCGTCCACCACCCGCGACTCGGGCGTCTGAAACTGCATCTTCAGATCTCGACCGATCAAATACAGATGATCGCCCTTCACGACTATCCTGCCGCCATCCCATTTCAGGTCATCTGCGTCAACACCCGCACGCGTCGCCAGTTCCGTATGGCCAACACTGATCAGCGTACCCTCCGGCGCGGTGTCTTCGCTAACAATCGCCAGCCTCGCGCCGGTCGCCAACTCGACATAATGCTGCAGCCAACGCGCAGCCTCGCCGGTCCAGTGTTTTGCGTCGCGCGGAATGACGATCGTGGCCCGAGGCTTGCCGCCGGCGGTCAACTCGATCGAAGGACCGTCGCCCACTGCGCTTCGCGGCAGTGGCTTGATCTTGGTTTTGCTGATGGCCGTTGGCCTTTCAGAATCCGGCACAGCCGGGTGGCCCGCGGCGTAATGCGCGCCGATCTCCTGCGGATTCAACGCCTGGGAAAACCCCCGCACCTCGGCGATCAATCCCGTGAAGTAGCGCCAATCGGTCAGATAGAAACTGCGGCCGACATTGATCGGATTGTCTACGTATGGAATGATCCGCTCATCGGCATGCGGCAGTTTGCCGAGCGGGGCGAAGGTTGCCAGTTCGCCATCGATGTAGAGTCGCACCCAATGCCCGTCGCAGCTAAAGGCGACATGCATCCAGCGATCCAGCACCGGCTGTTTGCGCGTGGAGGTCCAGTGCTCGGTGCTGCGATCCGGATCCAGTACGCAACAGTAAAGATGACTGGCGTCCGACCCGACATGTATCTTGTAGGAGGAGCGTCCGGCGCTGAACTTTCGGGCGATCAGTGGTGATGACGCCGCCGTCGGTTTCATCCACAATGCGAATGTGAATTGCTGGCCGCGCAGCCCGGGATGATCCGGCACTTCGAGGTAATCGTTTTCCCCGTCGAACGCCAGCGCGTATCCGTCGCCCGACTTGACCGGTTGTGCGCCGTGGATACTGCCGTTCAGTCCGTTTCCGCTTTGATCCGCGATCGTTTCAACCGATGTTTTGTTAAAGCTGTATCGGAACATTTGATTACTCTCGTCTGCCGCCGGCATCGCCGGCCCGTACATCAGCAATCCGATCACGGCAACAGCCATACGATGTCGGCAGGTCATGTCTGTGACTCCTTGATGAGTGATTGTAGAGATGATTAGAAGGCACTTTGCTCATCGCCTTGGGCGCTTTTCGGACAGTGAATGCAGAGGCCAGTACAACACGGGGTTGGCCATTTTTTTGTGTTACCTCATCACTCGAAGTACGGCTCGACAACAAGGTAATTGTACATGATCTGCTGACCGATTGGACCGCCGGGTTCATCCGCACTCGCCCAATCCGAAACCGTCAGCGTCGCGTTTTTTCCTTTCGCTCGAAATACCCGCCAGTGAGAATTGAGATATGCGTGATTCTTGGCATCAAACAGCTCGTTGTTATGGCCATAATGGTTTTCAAAGGTCTCCGGGGCCGCCTTCGGAAAGACTTCGAATGGCGCCTGGTCTGAATGGATGTCGGCACGCTTGAGGTCGGGCAGCCAATCCGCATTGTCGATGGAGACCGAAACCGCCTCCGCCAGCTTCGCTGATTTGCCGGTGGTCAGGTTTGTGTAGTCCGCAGTGATCATCTTAAACGAGTACGCGCGGCCCGGCGTCAACCCGTTGACCTGCTGCGAAAACGTATTGGGCCCGTCGGCTGACCGTTTGGTTACAAGAATCGTATCGCCCTGAATCCCGGCAAGATATCGTCCCTGCAGATGACCGTAACCGTCGAGCGTTTTTACGGCGGTCTCACCCGGGCCGGAGATTGTCCAGCCTGTAGTGTCGTCTTCAAAATCGCCGTTCACGATGTGATCGAGGCGATACGGGTCGTCCGTGATGCGGTCCGTGCGACCTTCGAAGCCGTAGTGGCGGTGCAGTTTTGCCGCCCAACGCAGGATCTCTTCGTCGACGTACGGCGAGTAATACCAGAAAGCGCCGTAGAGCCCAAACAGCGCTGGTTCGTTGGCCAGGGCGGCGAATTGCAGTTCCATCAGTATTTTGAAATTGGTGGACGGATCGATATCCTGGATCTGGCCGGTGGCCACAGCCGACCAGAACCCCATCGTGGCGACGCCGCGGCGCATGGATCCAGGGATCTGATTGTTGCCGCTCTCTATGGTCTGTACGATCATGGTTTGAATATCGTCGAGCGTCTCCTCTTCGGTCTTTTGTTCCGTAAGGTATCCATAAAAGGAAAACGGCCAGCCCGCATCGAGCACCAGTTTCATCATTGCATAATCCCCTTCGGAGCCGAACACGGCGCCCTCGTACCACGGCTGATACGCGCGGCCGGCCAGGTCGGGATTGGCGAGTATCTTGGACACGGTTTTGGCGATCTCGATCTTCTGCTCGATACTCGGAGACCCGATCTGGTCGAGGATGATCCCGTCGTTCAACGGATGTCTAAATCCGCCGTGCCGAAGCATTTTCTCATAGTAGTCATCTGCTGTTATGAAATCATCCGTCGCGGAACCGAGGTGACTCGGGGCAACGCCGAAGGTGATCCAGCGCCCGCCCTCTGCCCGCCACTCGCGCATGGCTGCTTCGTCGTTTGTGCCGCCGAGGATCGTCGTGCAATGCGGCAGTATGTGCTTACGCAGGAATTTCATGGAATAACCGGCGGGAAACGTGCTGTAGATCAATTCCGGAACGCTTCGCACAATGAGTTGCTCGATACGACCCTGGACGCGGATTGAATGGCGCCCGACCGGCAGCAACCGTCTTGCTTCGGCCGCGGGTTCGCCCGGCTTCAACGACAGCAGTGGCTTGTCTTCGGCATCGAGGAGCAGTTCGCCATCGCCCGATGCAGTTACCAGCACCCAGCCCTGCCGCGGGTTCATGAAATCGATCACTGTCGCATCGAGCAGGCCGCGCTCGGCGGCATTGGTCAATTCGCTCGTCAGGTTATTCAGTACTTTTACCTGGTGCTTCCCGCCCGGCAGCACCGTGGCAGGCGCGCGCGTGTCGACCACCTCCCGGCCTCCGGCATCAGTAAATGTTGCAAGCAGTTGATAAGCTCCCCAGTCGAGAGCCTCGGAAGAAAACGAAAACGACGAGGCCGCTGGCGGTCCCTCGATTTGTTTCTCGGCGAGCGCCTTGCCGGTGTCGCGCGCCTGCAAAGTAACGCGCAGCACCCCTGCCTTGCGAACCGATTCCGAGAGTTCCAGATCCACGCGACATGAAATGGCCGGATTCCCGTCCGCGGGTGTTTTCGCTTGCCACGGGTCGTCGACGCCGATGCGAATGGCTTCGCAAAGCCACGGCCGTTGGACATGTGACAGGGCAAGAATTTCGTTGCTTGCCGCGTCGCGTATGACGAGCTTTTTCAGATTGGGCGCGGCGCGGGAAATGAACGTGTCCAAGGGCGTTGTCGCGAGCGGTTCGACAGCAATGATCTCGGATGCACAGACGTCTGTAGCGCGGGCCGCCAGCGTTATGACAGTTATCTCTGCTTCTTTCGGAGCGCCGCCATCAGTCGCCGTCCAGCGTTCGATTTTTACCTTTTGCGCGGTGTCCGACGCGTTACGCAGGAACGACAAGAATTCTGCACGCTCGTCATTTCCATCCGCAGGCTCGAGCAGTAGCAACTTCGGCGATTCGATTCGCAGCGGGTATTGCGCAAAGTCGACCTCGATACCCTCGACCAGTGGAAAGTTCTCGGCTACGTTGAAATCACCGCGTGCGGCGGTCGATGACATTTCGTGGCGGGGCGCAAAGGTGTTCCGGCACAGATTGATGCCCCAGTCCGATCCGAGTTCGGGGGAGATGCCGAAATTGTAAAACGGCACCGTCATCTCCAGCGACCAATAGCCGTCGGCAATGTGGGTGGCAACCTGCCAGTCGCCGTCCCACGACGGGTCGTACTCTGAACCGCCGCCACCGCGCCAGGAATCGAACGTCGAACCGTAGGCGTTGACTACAAGTTGGCAATAATTCACACCCGATTTTCCCGGATCAATCAGGATCTCGGCGGTATCGTCGGAGAAAACATACGTATCGTGCGGCTTCAGGTTGCCGACCGGCTTGAGCCCCGTCGGCATCATACATTTCATAGCGATATAGAGATTCCGATTGTCGTAGCAGATATATCCGATTGACTGCTGCGCTGCCGGAAGATTGGTCCGGTGCGTGATAAACCCCTCGGCGACTCCGGCTGTCGTCCAGCAGGCGTCATCGAGTTTTCCATCCATCGCCGGCGGAGATTCGGCGCGCGTGGCGTTGATGGTTCGGATGGTTTCGGGAAATGCGTTCTGACCGTGCGCAGAATGCGCGGCAACGCCAGTGATCATGACCATGATGTAAACTATCCTTTTAATGGGGGACTCCGCGGGTTTGAAACTGT
>CAUZJQ010000079.1:0-15966 GCA_963580095.1 Lentisphaeria bacterium
CCGATGATCCATGGATTTTTCTCGATTCGTATCCCTGTTTTCTGATCACCGCCTGGGAGGTTATACGGGTGACGGGCGACCTCGAATTGTTAGGACGCTGGCTTCCTTTACTCGAAGGCTACGCCGCTCACATAAAGGAACAGGATCGCGACGGCGATGGTTTTCCTGAGTCCACCAAGCCGGGCACCCCGTCCGACAGCTGCTGCTCGCCGCACTCGAATATTGCCGACCAGATGAACTTCGGCCACAACGACGCCTATTCTTCGGCGCTGACCTATCGGGCGCTGAACTGTCTTGCCGATCTGGAGCGGCTGGCCAACCGCCCGGAGCGCGCTGAGTCCTGCGAACACGATGCTGAGCGGATACGCGCCGGTTATATGGAGAAATTCTTTAATCCGGAAACAGGAATCATTGCCGGCTGGCGGGATCGCGACGGCGATTTGCATGACTACTGGTTCCCGTGGGTCAACGGCACCGCCATCATCTACGGACTGGTGCCTACGGATGAGGCGAATGCGATTGTCGACAGGTTCGAGGCGAAGATGCGTGAAGTCGAGTATGACCGCTTCGATCTGGGCCTTCCCATCTGTCTTATCCCGATGCGCAAGCGCGACTATGGCAGCTTAGGGCCGGATGATTTCCCCGTGATGGGCACGTCCCTCAATGAAGACGGCAGTGACGGGTTCGGGGAATTCGCCAATGGCGGTACCGGGGCGTTGATGGCGTATTCCTACATCCAGGCGCTCTACCAGCTGGGGCGGCGGGAAGAGGCCGATCGCATCCTCTGGCCGATGATGGAACGATACGCCGCCGGGGGATATCAGAATCGTGAAAAACCGGACTCCGCCAGCGGCACCTATTCAACCGGGCTTGAGTTTATGCACTGGAACGGAACCCCCTCGGGTTATGAAGGCTTCCTGGCAGATTCCTATTTTGCTCAGTTGGCGGTTTTTACCGGATATTACGGCATCGGTTTCGGCCCGGAGGGTTTTTGTCTGGAGTCGTGGTCACCGCTGCAAGGAGAGCGCGTGAAGCTGGGCCTGAAATACATGGGGAAAATAGTAGAAGAAATCTCCTGAGCCGAGGGATTCGGGATTGCCGGAAGTGGAAAAAAAATGGCAATCCCGGTCGAATACGATCAGGCGATTGCGGTCTGCGTAAAAGCGTAGATGCTTCCATCATATGATGCAACATAGACCGTGTTGCCGGAAATCGCTGCCGACGAGGTAATCGGCACACCCAGGTCATAACGCCACATCTCCTTTCCGCTGTCGGCATCCAGAGCGTACAGCCTGCCGTCGGCAGAGCCAAAATACACGGTGTCGCCGGACAACACAGGTGAAGATGTAGCTTGACTTTCCGCTCTCATGCAAGGACCGAAAGAAGCCATTGCCTCCCCGGTCTGATAGTGCCAAATCTTTTCGCCGGAGAAAGCATCCAGAGCAAATAAGCTGCCGTCCAGAGAACCGACAAAGACCTTGGAACCGCCGATCGCCGGCGATGACACCGTCCAATAGATGAAGTAGGGATTCTCGGCTGGCAGCGGGAAGGTCCACACTTCGTCCCCGGTATCGGCCTTCATTGCACGGAGCTCGCCAAAGGCGGGATGGTAGAGCATGTTGTTGCACAAGGCGGGCGTTGCATGAAGTGGATTATGCAGGTGCATCTTGTTCCAGAGCTGGTGCCCAGTCTGCTTGTCGAGTGCAACGAGCCCCGTGGCCAGGTTAAAACCGACATACACCTTTTCTTCCCCGATGCAGGGCGACGAATAGCAGCCCATATATTCATCCCCGAGCACGGATGTCATTTCGGTGAATGCTGCCCGCCACACTTCCTTTCCGGTCCGGGCATCCAACGCGACAAAATGTGGCGCAACACCGAGATAAACAACGCCGTCAGACACAGCGGGAGAAGCATATACCCGAAGTTTCAGTGCATTGTCCAGGCGATACTCCCATTTTTCCGCTCCGGTTGCCGCGTCCAACGCATAGACCTCCCCGTCGACGGTCATCGCATAAACAAGATTTTCATGGACTGCTACACTGTTTTTTACCGAAGCCGGGGTTTCATATTTCCATTTGATGTCGCCGGTACCGGCATCGAGCGCACAGACACCGGCGTTCCCCTTCAACTCCTCATCCTGCAGCCCGATATAGACTGTGCCATCGGCAACGACTGGTGAAGAAATGTGCGCATTGCCGCCAATCGTTGTGCTCCAGGCCAGATGTAACGGGGGATTGACGGCATCACCGGTTGTGCCTGTACGGGCAGGACCACGTTGAAACATCGGCCAGTCAGATCCGGGCTGCGGACGAGCGAACAGGTCATCGACGACTTCAAAAGCAGCGGCATCGTTGAGGATTTCACCCGACTCCAATTTTGTCCTTACCTGTATGGCATGGGCCCCGGGGGTGTTCCCCGTCCACACCGCTTCCCAGGCCCATGTGCCGACAGGGGTCATGCTTTTCCACGGTTCTTTCTCGATCCGGTACTCGACCGTTGTAACCTTCGAAGAAACGTCATAAGCGTTCGCTTTGATCTGGATCTTCCCGGTCGGAACAACGGCGCCGTCGGTTGGTGATACAACAGTCAAATGTTGCCTGCAACCGCCAAGGTGGTCCTCGAGGATCAGTTCGCCACTACGGAAAGATACCTTTTTGAATCCACGGGGGCTTATGGTAAAGCCGCCATAGCGTAACGGTGGCGTGTTGATGCACAATATGTCCTGGCAATGGGACACCTTGCTTGAATGCCAGTGTCCGCTGAATATTGCCCTGGTATTATGTTGCGAGAGAAAGTCCAACAGATCCTTTTCCGGCGGATAGTGCTGGAAAACCAATATCTCGATGCCCTCGGGCTGCAGGGCCAGATCGTGACGCAGCCAGTCCCGTTGCTGGTCTACATCTGACATACAGTCGAGCACTACGAAGTGTCGGCCGCCATAGTCGAACGCATAGTAACTGGGCCCCAGGACGTCCTCGTAAATTTCTATCGGCAGATCGTGATTGCCTACGACGTTGAAGATGGGAAGCGGATAGCCCTCGATCGCCGCCTTGTAGTGCACGTACATGCCGGCTGCGCGACCATGACCGTTATTGATTTCATCACCGGTCGAGACGACAAAGGCCGGATTGAGGGGCTGTACCTCCTCGAGATCCGCAACAAGCAACTCTGCATCGGACGCGTTCCGCACATGGAGATCGGTGATCTGGACAAAAGAAAAGTCCGGGTCTCTGGATTTCGCGGAAGGCGACAATCCAAAGTGTGCCGTGAATTGTGCCGCGTCGGCAGGAATTTTCTGGTAAAAGCCGGTCGATGATTCGTAACCGGTGGGGACAACCACAAAGACGAAACTGGATCTGCCGGCGCCCGACTCCAACCGATAGTGTCCTGACACATCCGTAAGGACGCAGGTCGCCCCATCCGAAACGCAGATGTTCGACAATCCCTTTTCCTGATTGTCGTTTGTTCCATCGGCGTCATGGTTGGCAAACACGATGCCCGTTATCGTGACCGATGGTGAATCATCGGGTTGTATCTCAGCCTGATTCGACATTTCCGCCTCGGCTCCTCCGTTGGTGGCCGTGTAAACTTGTCATCAGTAATAGCCTGTGAAAACAATTTGGTACCAGTATCGGCAACCGCAAAGGGGCATAGAGATAAAAAAGGACTTTTTTTTTGGCATAAGACTTGAGATGGTTAGGGTGTGGGCGACAGGCAATCGATGCTCTTTGAAGCTGAAATTCCTTGATTGGCAATTGGGCTGAGTCAAATCATCAGTAAACGTAAGCAGCGAAGTTCGTATGTGTTCTTGACGCAGTGAGCGCGGGGGATATCGTGAGGCTTGTCGGCTGTCATTCCTGTACAGCCACGAGAGAAGCGACACTGTCTTCGGCCGATAAACAAAGGCCCCATCCTTAATGTGAAGGAGTGCGTGTTGGAGAAAATAAAATATATCAACAGTACGAAGCCCGAGATTGAACTGCCCGCCTATCATGGCCAGACGGATGAGATCATGGCGCCGGATACGCTGGACCTGCAGGATATGGCCGGTATTGGCGTCAATGGCCTTACCGGTCCTACTGACCCGGAGGCTGACTACGAGATCTACTGGAAAGTGTCGTTTAACGCGAATAAAAAGCCCATTATGTGGCACAGCGATCCAGCAGACATGACGATCCTGGCGAAGTTTGCGGAGTCATTGCCGTTGTTGAGGCTGATTTCTGGGAGTGACCAGGATCAACACATCGAGCAACGGTGGCTGGAAGTTTTAAGGCAGATGCAGGGGCCAAATGGCTTGCTCTATGCCCCCAAGATCGGCCGGCCATGGTGTGTCTGGGACTTCAAAAAATATGCGCCCTGGTGCAACGGTGAGGACTCGCAAGGTGACCATTACGTCTGCCCGTTTCTTAGCGGCAGAGCACTGGGGGTGATGACCCTCTATCATCTGCTTACCGAAGATCCCCAGTGGAAGAATGCCGGCAGGAAACTGGTTGATGGGTTTGAGAACCTGGCGGTGGTAGATGGAAAGAAGGCCCACCTGCCCGTAACGGATGCCCAGAACCCTGGTACTGACAGACCGTCAGCGCTGAGTCACAAATCGTGTATCCAGGGGTTGGCGAACTATGCCAGGTGCGCGAAATATGAGCCCGCTCTTGATCTGGCCGGAAAATTAGCCCTCTGGGTCATGGAGGATTTTGACTATTACGGTCCCGATGGCCAGTTTCTGGAGGAGTATCCGGGTGCTTCCCATGTCCATTTCCACGGCCGTTCAGGTGTCCATTTCCATGGTCACACAGGACTTCTGGTAGCTCTTCTGGATTACGGGACAATCAGTGGTGATCAGGAAGCGGTTGATTTCGCGCACCGGGGATTCCGATACGGGATGACACAGGGGGACACAATCCTGGGATGTTTCCCCGAGTGGCTGGATGTTGCGTTCGCGACGTCCCTTGAAATATGTGAGCTTGCCGACATGATCGCTCTGGCAGTAAAACTGAGCAGGAATGGTACCGGCGATTACTGGGACATGGCGGACAGATGGGTCCGCAATTTATTTGTCGAGGGACAGTTAAAAAGGGTAGACAGGTTGAACTGGCTGTCGGAGAGGATGCCGGAGACCGAGTTCCCGACTGAGATCCCCCCTCATCACTGCACCGACAGGGTGGCAGAGAGAAACATCGGCGCTTTTGTCAGTACACTGGGGGTGAACGATCAATTGCCTGGTGGAACGATCTATATGGGTAGTTATCTGAATGGGATTGGCCATTGTTGCACCGCCAACGCGACCCGGACGATCTACTATGTCTGGGAGAATATGATAACGCATGAAGCGGGAAAGTTACGGGTCAACCTGTGCCTGAACCGTGGTTCCAGGTGGGCCGACGTGAACAGCCACATCCCTTACAAGGGTCAGGTCGATGTCAAGGTGAAGGAGCCGGTGGAGCTTTCTGTCAGGATCCCCGAATGGGTGCAGCCGGGGGAAACGAAGTGCACAGTCAATTCCGGTGACTGCAATCTCAAGTTTGACGGTCGCTATGCGGTAGTCGGCAAGGTTGTCCCTGGCGATCTCGTTTCGCTTGTCTTCCCGATAACAGAGAGTTGTGATCGGATCAACGTGGAAAAACGTTCTTACCGTGTATTGCTCAAGGGTAACACCTGTGTCGACGTCGATCCGCCCGGTGTGAATGTGCCGCTTTTTCGGCGCGACCATTACCGGGAAAGTGAAACAAGGTGGCGGAACAGAACACGTTTCATAGCTGATCAGCAGATAGAGTGGTAGAAATATGACCGGTGTGCTGTGCCGAGTAACGGCAGTTCGTTTCCCAGGGCCTTCTGCTCCTGTCCGTTGATCTTGTCGCGATTCAACGAATCTCTCAAGCACATGCCGTGATGAGAAGTTCCCAAAAGAAAAGGAGTCTGTTTTGCATCGAATAATAACGCCAGTGGCCCTCGTGCCCGCCATCCTTGTGGTTCTTTATTTTGGTCCACTCGGCTGTTTGTCGGAAAACGAGTCAATTGTCCAAGCCACGTTTGAAGACGGTTCCGGAGAACATGGCGCAGGCACGGCCGGCGCCAACGTCAACACACTGAATAACCTGGTTGTAGAACTTCTCAATGTTCCGCCCCCCCAGCAGGAAGCGGCCAAGGATTACGTTTTCACAAATCCGCGCGACGGATGGGTCTTTATCTCCGTGGAATCGGCGGCCAAAGGCCGCGACAACCTGGCCTTGTCGATCGATCCCGCGCCGGAGGGGGAGGCGGGGATCCTGCACGGCATTGAAAAGGGCGGAACTTTGGAATTCATGCGGCTGCTGCCGGCGGGTACCTATCAGCTTACTGTCCGCAGCGAAGGTGTATCGCGTCCGTCATCCCTGGTTGTTCGCGCCATCCCTGAACTTATTTATACGGGGTTGGGTTACGACTGTGGCACACGAGCCGACAAATCCACTCCATGGGTTGAGAGCTACGGCCCCTACGACTGGGCGTTCATCGAAAACATTGACCTGGTCGAAAACGTCAACGTAATTCTGGAGAGGGGTAAACCAAGACCTGAAAACGCTGACCCTATTCAGGACTGGAGAAAACAGGGAAAGAAGGTGCTCGCCGCTTCTTTTACTTCCTGGTTGACGACAAAATACCAACCTCTCTCGGCTGACGACGTTTACACGGAATGGACGACTTCCGAATGGCCGAATTATGGTTTCGAACCCGACGACTACTACGGCACCCTGATGAGTGAGTTCGGTGGTCATGTCCCAACTGCGGAGGAATTCCCCGCCTTCATCGAAGCCGTCAAGAGGCTGAGTGAGGAATCGAAGTTTAGAAACAGGGTCTTCTATCCTTTTACCTACGGCAGCATGGTTCAATCCGAACGAACCAAGACTTTTCTGAGGACGGTCTTGGAAGCGGGTTACAGGTGGGCTGAAGAACGTTACCTCCCGGAATCGCCTACGGAGAAGGACGCGCTGAGTTATATCGACAGTGCCCTGAAGCAGCATCTGATCAACTATCAGAAGACCTTCCCGGGGTGCCAGAGGCAATTGATCATGAATCTGGGATTCATATCCATCCCGCATCTGAACCTGGATATCAATCCTCAGGTGGACTACAAGGTGTTCCTGGAAATGCAAATGAACCTGATCGCGAATGACCCGGTCTTCCTCGGTATCTACGGCATATCGTGGTACCACACAGCCTATGCCGATGAAGAAATGGTGCGGTGGTCTGCAAAGCTCAATCGTCACTACTGTATCGAGGGGAAAAAGGACTGGCTGTCGGCGGATCCGTATATTCTGCCTCACATCGAGAACCCCGACTTCGACGAAGGGCTTACCGGATGGGACTTTGAGCCGGCCGAAGAAGGAACTATCGTTGCCGGCCAGGCGCAAGGGTACGGTAAACTTCAAGGCAGGTACAAGTCCACAGGTGAGGGCAACCATTTCCTCATCACCAGGAGAAGCGCCAAGGCGCCCAATCGCGTATCACAACAGATCAGGAATCTGACGCCCGGGAGGCTGTACTCGATAAGGATGCTGGTCAGTGACTATACGGACCTTTCGCAAAGGAAGGGGGTCAGGAAGACAAATAATATCAGCGTAGTAGTTGACGGCGTTACAGTTCTTCCCGAGAAAGGATTCCGGGAAGTGGTCAACAGCGATCCCGCCCGTGACACGCTTTACATGACGTACCAACGCATGGTGTTCCGTGCGAAAACCGAGGACGCAAAGCTGGTCATCTCCGATTGGGATGCTGGTCCGATCGGCCCGATCGGGCAGGAGCTTGCGATCAACTTCATCCAGATACAACCTTATCTCGAAGATTGAATGCTCCTCGCCGGCCGGGATTTGCTCAACCTCGCAAATTTTCAGGGTCTGACTACCCTCATAGCGCGAATAGCCTATTCACACTTCCCAACGATATCAACTCGGAAAAGTGATGGACCTGGCAGCTGGCTTCGCCTGAATCTGGGGTGATCTCTGTCGGTTTTTCCAGGACGAAATCGGCGAAATGGGGAGCATTGAACGCAACGAAAGCCAGCGATAGCAACTCGACCCGACGCTTCACTCGCTGGCTCAAGTCCGGAAAGATCAGGGGGCCGCTGTCTACCTGATAGTGGTCCCCTCCTTTTTCCGTGTTCATGGTTTTGATCGGACACTCCATGATGGCGCGTAATCCAGTATCGGGGTTGGCGATCTCGATCTGCGCCACGATCGGTGACATCCGGTAAGTGGCCTCCCGCACCTCCTCGTTGGTCACCAACTCGCGTGCATGCCCTGCCTCGACAAGATGTTTGGTGACACCGCCAAACATTTCATTGTTGGGCACGTAGCTCTTGTAGTTTTCATTTCGATACGCCTTGCGTCTGAAATAGATACCGAGTTCAGGGCCGAATACGGGCAGAAAATCGTAGTTGTCCGGCTGAAAAAGATCGGCAGCTACAAACGTGTACTCCGACTTGCAGGAGCCACCTTGCAGGTATTCTTCTACAATCCCGTGTTCGTCTATGAAGCGCAGGCGCGACTCAATCCAGAACCGGCACTCGTTGGAAGCACCGGTACCGATAACGAACGAACGGCCGTAGTCAATCGGCGTCATTTCAATCTCCCCCAATATGTGGATTCGACTTGTGCAACTGGCTTGAAAATGTGATATCCAGCTAACGTAATAGCAAATAGACAGTCCTGCTCAACAACGACAGCGAGATCTTTCACATGGCTGGCGACCTGACCTTCATGGTCATCGACACCTCCTAGAATCGAGGGGCTTTCTTCACTCCGAACCAGTTGCATTGATCGGGGCTCCTGTTGAAGTCCGGAGGAGCAACTTCGTTGTCCGTGATCTCCGCGGCCTCGGGTGATAGTCTGAAGCGGTCCCCCTTGCGTGTGGAGATCTCGAGCGTCTGCCCTTCAAGCAAACGGGTGTCTTCCGTCGCGAGGTTGGTGACAGTCGCACGCGCGGGCCAGGGGTTGTGGACACGACACGTACCGCCGACCTCGGATGTGATGTCGATAAAGGTGACTTGTTGGTCCGAGAGCTGAGCGGACACGATAAAGGCGCCTTCAGCCCGCAGGTTTTCGAACCAGGCATTGTGCCATCGATCGGGCACGGCGGGAAAGACCCGCACGATGCCCGTCCAGCTCTGAAGAAGCATTTCCAACACGGCCGCAGCAGCGCCCAAGCTGCCGTTGAGGCTCAACTCCCTGGGCCATCGATCGGGCCATCCATCTGGAGCTGTCGACTCGGAGCCGTGCAAGAAGAAGAAGCCGCCCTGGCCGTATTCCTTTTCATCGTTGTTCATGTTCAGGCTGTTTTCACTCGGGAAAGCATCTGCGTAACGGTCGAGAAAGCTGCAGGCCATGTTGCCCTTGTAGATCCGGGAGGCGATTTGTGAGGC
Source organism: Lentisphaeria bacterium (assembly GCA_963580095.1). Classification (GTDB taxonomy): domain Bacteria; phylum Verrucomicrobiota; class Lentisphaeria; order JABSQK01; family CAJWLW01; genus CAJWLW01. The sequence goes on from CAUZJQ010000079.1 coordinate 9,398, forward strand.
CCAGGCCCAGACCTCTCCGATCCACTCGGCGAATCCCTGTCTGAGCCAGGTGTTGATCGAACGGTTGATCAGGTCCCTTTCTTCTTCGGTGCCGTTGACGTCCAACAGGCCCAGAGGATGGATGGGCATGAGTTGGGAATGGTGCCTATGGGAATGTGACAGCGGCGTATCTTTCATGATCAGGAGCCCGGTCTCGTCCTCCGGGTAAGGCGTCAGGTGATTGAGGATCTCTTCCCACTTTGGGACGTCCGGGTCGCTGAGCCCGAGGATGTCCTGGGACTTCAAAAGGGATTCGGCCAGAAACCGGATCAGGGCGAGCGAACAGGTGACGTCCCAACCCATCATGTACTCGAACTCCGGCGAGGAGTCCCAGGGAAGATGATATAGCCCATCTTCACCTTTCTCCAGGTAGCCGACAAAGAAGTTCATGAACTCGCGCATGAAGGGGTAGGCCTTGTCCCGGAGAAAAACCTCATCCTGCGAATAGAGGTAGTGCAACCAGAAGTGGTGGGCCACCCATGGACCGCTGCCGGTCCAGAAGCTCCATTGAAAGGTGCAGGGCACGCAAGCCCCATTGGGAGCGATCGCGCCGTTTGCCATGGCCCCATCCCAGCCGTAGAAATCACGACAGAATTCCTGAAACCGAGGGAGCATTTCAAAAAAGACGTCGTACAGGGAATTGCCGAGCTCGAGATGGTTTGAGGTGTAAACCGGCCAGTAGCTCTGCTGCAGGTTCAGATTGAGATGATAGTCCGGGCCGCCGGTGATCCACACGCCTTGTGTTGTTGCGGGAATCCGGCCGATTGTATTGCAGGCGAGCTTGTACATCTCCACATAGTAAAGGTTCTCCAGCCTGGAATCGGGGATGGTCAGGGCAGATTTTTGCCAGTATGCCTGCCACCAGGAACTGTGCTCCTCGTACAGGGCTTGCCTGCCGGATTTCAGGGCCTCGTCCATTCGATCTCTAGCGACCGCCAGTGGATCGCCGTCCGGGCAGAGCTCAACCGAGAGCAATAATGTGAAGCGGCGCGCCTGCGGGTCTTCCTGTATAGCCCACATAACGCAGTAAGCGCCGCTGTCCGGGATCTGTTGAACGTGCCAGGAAAGGACGCCCTCGCTGCCGGTCTCGGCTGGGGGATAGCCCCAGGCTTTGAGGGTGTCTGCATGGTCTGCCGGGGCTTGTGACTGGGGACTGTGCAGGATCTGACAGTCAACCTCGGGCGTGTACTTGAATGTGGCATCTCCCTCTAGCTCCACCTCCAGTACCAAAAGGTCCTTTTGCGCGTGAATAAAGCTGGAGAACCTGGCTTGGCCATTGTCCAGGGAAACGGTCCCCGCTGCCGTGGCATCAAACAGGCTTAGCCTACCTTCAAAGGCCTTTGGCTCCGAGCCGAATTCGAGCCGTATGCCGCCGATAAAAACACAGGTCGGGTAGGGGATTTCCTGGCGCGTATTGTAGAGCCCTGCCGCTTTCTCGATCTGCCCATCGTCGAGAAGCTTCCTCAGGGACCGGTAGTTGCCATCGGGTCCAAAGTCCAGGTTGTTGCGTTGATCCCAGGCATCCATCCTGTTGAGCGTGAAATGGGTTGGGGCGCCGTCGCCCCATATCACGGCCCCAAGGTTGCCGTTGCCAAGCAAAAAACCTTGCTCCCACTCCAGCGGCGCAGCCTCATAGACCATGTCGTGCTGCTTCAGCAGAGTCTCTATATCCAGATGATTCCTGTGCATTACCTTGCTCCGGTTGTCGACAACAGATGACTTGCAGTTGGTCAGACAAGATAGCCCACGCCTTCGATCAAGCCAGAGTTAAGAGTGTAATCATAACTCTCCAAGGGGATGGCTTGATCAAGTTCGCATTGAGCTCCGATCAGCTTAAATCAGGCTGCAACAAAGTCGGCCTGCGGCTGGATTGTTCGTGCCGCTGTTGGTTTCAGGCATGTGCGTGGGGTGGGGTGCCTCGATGATCGTAGGATGGAGTAACAATCACACCGGAACGGGTTGAGTTCTTAAGCCACGGAAACTTGCAGTGTGATTGGCCACCGGGGGTATTGTGCGTTACGATAAGGAACTGGGAGGTTTGTCATGACAGAAAAAAAATCACGTGTTACGTACAGTACTATCTTCGCCTTGTGCGTGATCCTCGGACTCTGTGGCTGGGGGACGGTAGAGGTGCAAGCGGCTCTCGGCCCGACTTTGAGTAGCGATACGGTGGTCTACCGCTGGGCACCGCCAGAGGAGGGCGGCGGGCTGATCGCCATTGACGACCTCGTGAATGGCAAGTCATTGCTCGACGCCGGTCGGGAATTGCCCACGTGGTGGCGTGTGAAACTCAAAGATGGTCAAACCGTCAGCAACACTGACCTGCCGTGCAAGATCGCCACGCGCGGTGGTTTGCTGACGTTTACCTGGACCGGTGACGTGCGCGTGACTGTCACCGCCAGGCTCGACGATGATGGCGCGCTGTTGCGGTCGCGTATCAGCGTGGAGGCGGTCAAAGAAGGCGTTGGCCTGCGCGATGTCGTCTTTCCCGTGATCGATGGGATTCGGCCGTTGTCAACGAACGCGGCCGATGACCGGCTGCTGCTCGCAAGGCGCACCGGGTACACCAGCCCGACACCGCTGATCACGGGCAAGGCGGAGAACTACCGCTACTGCATCGAATATTACATGCAATTCACTGCGCTGCTGGGCGACGACCGGGGTTTGTACATCGGTGAGCACGACCCGACGGCTGCGTGGAAGGACACGCAATGGTCGGCGAACGCCCAGGCGCAAACACTCACCTATGACATTTCGCATCCCGTGCTCGACTGGGGAAGCGATGCCCCTGTCCGGCAGTACGAATCACCCGGGGATTGTGTGATCGGGCCGTTCGAGGGCGATTGGTTCGACGTCGCGTGCATCTATCGCAAGTGGGCCGTCACGGCACCGTGGTGCGCCAAGGGGCCGATGTATCAGCGCAAGGACTATCCCAAATGGCTCCTGAACCTGGATTACTGGGCGTGCGGCCACCTGGGCGATTATCATGATCAGCAACGTGAATTTATCAAGCGCGACCTGTTCGACTTCCCCAATACCGCTACGCACGATTACGGATACTACGGCCAACCCTACCAGCACGACGTGAATGTAGACTACTTTCCGCCGCGTTGCGGGTCGGTGAACTATCAAAAGATCAATCAGAAGCTGCGTGCACGGGGCGGACGCGTCATTCCTTACGTCATCGGCTGGATGTGGAACGCGGGCACGGATAGCTACCAACTCAGCGGCGCAAAGGAAAAAGGTGCGATGATCGGGGAGGATGGCGAGAGTGTGCTCTGGGCCGAACTTTCACCGGCCGAAGAGAACGTCGCCATGTGCCCGGCCTCGCAGATCTGGCGCGACAAGCTTACCAGCGTCTCGATGGAGCACGTGAAGCGTTATCGCACCGGCGGCGTCTACTTCGACTACTTCACGAATCACATGAACGACTGCCACAATCCGGGACACGGTCACGCGTTGGGCGGCGGCGACTACTGGGCACGCGGTGTCTGGGGTCTTTACAAACAGGTCCGGGACACCGTCCGCGAGTTCGATCCCGAGGCGATGCTCTGCGGCGAGGACCCCGGCGAGTTCGCCCTTGACGTGCTCGATGCGCATTACACGAGCACGTACCCGTACGACGCGCCTGTCTGGCAGGCGGTCTATCACGACTACACGCAACTGTTCGGTGGCATGCACTGGATGGAGGAGGGACCGGTGCCTGTGGGGCGACAGTGGTTGCGCGGTCACATGAACTCGGTGTCCGGCACGTGGGGTTATCACAAAGGCGGCGCGCTGCCCGAGGCCGCACAATGGCAACACGACCTGCTGCGCTGCCATCACGAATTTGCGAGACCTTATTTAGGTTACGGTCAAATGCTTCGGCCGCCGGTGGTCACCGGTGACCTGCCCACGATCACGAAGAAGGGGGGCGACGGGCCGTTCACCGTCCTGGCGGTGGAAGGCACCGCGTGGCGGGCGCACGATGGCAGCGTCGGCATCTTTTTCTTCAACTACGAGGACCAGCCTCACCAGTTCACCTGGAAGAAGGACGTGGCGGAAATCGCCGGCTTCGACGAAGCGACGAAACTGCAGTTAACGCAATGGACCGTCGAGCATGGCGCGACGCCGGTAGAGCAAATCAATGGCGGCATCATCGGTGGCACGACGGATGTCGCCCCGCGGGGTATTGTCGCGCTGAAGTTGGAGGTGGTGAAATGAGGTTCGTTGTTCACGGTTACCTGTTCGCGGTTCTGTTGACAGTTGCGTGGGGCGGCGCGGCGGTTGCTGACGAGTTGAAGATACCGGGCGGCTGCGTTGCTGCTGACAGTGCCAAGCCGGGCCCCGCCGGGTACGCGGACCGCGTCATTCACGAGAAAACCGGCATTGAGTTGATACTCATGCCCGCCGGCACGTTCACGATAGGCACCGATGATCCCAACGCGTCCTCCTCGCCCAAGCCCGCGCGGCAAGTGACGGTCACCCGCCCGTTCTACATCGGCAAGACCGAAGTCACCAACGGCCAGTACCGCCGGTTTATGGAGGCCAGGCCCGACTACGACGGCGAAGCCGACGTAGATCCCGCATACGACCTGTACCTGCGCCACATGCGCAGCAAGAGCGTCATGTCCGACGCTGACGAGTACCCCGTCGTGTACGTGAGTTGGCACAACGCGAAAGCGTTCTGCCAATGGGCGGGGCTCGCGCTGCCCGGCGAAGCGCAGTGGGAATACGCCTGCCGCGCCGGCACGACGACTAAATTTTCCTTCGGCGACGATCTGGCTGACATACCCAAGTACGCCTGGGTGGACATGGCCGCCGACCACCACACACACCCGGTCGCGACAAAACTGCCCAACCCGTGGGGGCTCTACGATGTGCACGGTAACGTCTGGGAGTGGTGCGCCGACGACTATATTTACGGATACGAAGACACCCCCGCCGACGAATCGATTCGGCGTGACCCGCACTCGCAAACCAAGCCGCTCCGCGGCGGATCGTGGAGCACCGGCCCGTGCAGGTCGCTTGAACGCACGCCCGCATGGTTCTACTCCACTGCGCTGGGCAGCGTATCGCGGTTAAATATCGCACCTGGAAATGCCTGGTACGACCGCGGGTTCCGTGTCATCCTCCCGCTGTCGTCGGTGTCAGCCCTGCCGATCGCGGCCGCGGCACCCACACCCACACCCCAGCCAACGGCCTGGACAGCAGGCATGCCGCCGCCGGCCGGAATCCTGGTTGGGCAGTACACGTTCGAGGAAGGCAGCGGGGAGAAGGTGGTCGATTCCAGCGGGCGGAACAATCACGGGAAAAACAAAGGTGCCCGTTACGTCGAGCTCGGACCCGACAAAGGTTTTGCCTTGAATTTCGATTCGATGGACGCCAGCGTGGACTTCGGCAATGGCCCTGACTTCGATCTTCGCTCCCACCTGACGATCGAGATGTGGGTGCGTCCCGAGAGACTGCCGGAAGTACACGAGATCGGCGTTGTAGGCAAAGGATTCAACAGCTATTTGCTCAGTTTCACCAGTCATGTTTGGTTCTACATCGACGGTGGCTCGAACCACTGTGGTGCCGAACATGGCCTTGAGCAGTGGCACCATGTCGTCGCCGTGTATGATCGGCAAAACATGAACTTCTACCTCGATGGCAAGTTGGTCGACCAGCGACCGATGGTCCACCCCGTGGCCCAGGGCGGGAACTTTTTTTTCAGGCCACCGCTTCCGAGCGACGGCGAGATCGAGAAGCCCTGGTCATTCATGCTCGATGACGTCAGGATTTACAGTCGGGCACTGTCGACCAAGGAGGTCGACCGCCATTATCAAGAGCAAGCGGCAAGCAAGCTGTAGGGGAAGGGCTGTTTCTTCAAGGTCTCCAGCGGATCAGCACGCCGCCAGCGGAGACGTTGCCGTAGCCGGTGAGGATTGATCCGTCGGGCAACAGCGTCGAACTCATATGTCCGCACGCGCCGTGCATCCACTGGTCGCCGCTGCAGTGCGGGAAATCGTCGAGCACATACAAATGCTCGACATCCCACGTCTCACCGTGATCACGGCTGATCACCGCGTCGCACCCGCGCCGATAACTGACCATCTTGCCGTCGCGGAAATCAATCCGGCGGATGATGACCATGACCAGGTCGTCGTTGGGCATGCACAGCAGCACGGCGTGGTGACGTCCCCCTTGGAAAACCATTTTCTGTTGTGACCACGTGTCGCCGTCGTCCCTTGAAATGGAAACGGCCGTTCCTTCCAGGCAGTCAACGTAATACGGGTGGTCGGTGAACTGCGGCGGTGCCCAGGTGCGCAGCGCCGCCACCAGGTCGCCGTTGGCGGCACGTACCAGTGATCCTTCGCCGCAGCCGAAGTCGTACGTTTTGCCGTCGTACGTCTCGCTCCCGCGCCATGCCTGGGGACAATCCACCCGCGGCCAACTGCGGCCGCCGTCTTCCGACCAGCGAATGTAATTGTGGATCGTCCAATTCGGCTTGGCGCCCTCCAGCGTCTGGCCAGTCTGCGCGATGCGGACGGCGTTGCCGTGCGCGTCGC
>CAUZJQ010000080.1:0-15476 GCA_963580095.1 Lentisphaeria bacterium
TTTTGTCGTCGTACTCGATGCGTTCGGTGTCAAAGCCAAGTTTAGTCAGGGCCGCCTGTACGTGATCGGTAATAGCGACGTTCGACAAGTTACTGGTGGACTCGAAAGAGATCAGGTCCTGCAGGTATTCCAATGCGGCCATGTTCTTAGTCCTGTTGTCATTCAGTACTCGCCGATACGGCGCACGAGGCACTCGCGATAACGCACCGCATTGTTATCGTCGACCAGAGCAACGTTGAGCACCTGATAGCCGGCCATGCGCACGTTGTAGGCAAACTTTACCCGGGCACGTTGCCGCGGCTTGAGAACGATCGGACTGCTCTGCGCTGCTACCTCACCCTCCTGGTCGAGAAATTCGTATTCGAGAAAAAAGTTTTGCTCATTCGTGTCTGCATTGGTCAAAGTGCCGACGAGATTATTGCGGCCGTGGTGGAAGGTTGCCTTCTGTAACGTGACATATGGCGACGCCCTGGTGCTGCCGAAGATGAGGTCACCGAAGCGATTGGGACTGTGGACTTTACCGTAGGTGCAGGACCATTCAATCTGCTGATCGCTTGCCTTCGAATCACGACCGATATTGAAACCCCAGACCGTGTCGATTTTCGGCGGTTTCCCGAAAATGGCGAACGGGATCATGATCTCAGCTTCCCAGTATTTGTCGAACTTCTGGCAGGCCACGGTCCATTCGGCATCCCATGACTCACCGCCTTCCTGCTTGAACTGGTCGAAACAGATACCGTCGGTATTGCACACCAGTTCGAACCAGTTGTGATGATTGTGTTTCGGATCGATGAAGAGCTTGATACAATCATCGACCCAAACGGGCCCATCCCGCTCGGTGGTTGCCGCCGTCAGTGTTTTCATGTCGAACTCGTGGCAACGCAGGCCGAGATACAAAGCGTCGTTGGTCCAGGCTGCCATGGCTTTGGTCCGAACGGCCGGCAACCCACCGCCGTCGGTCTGAATGAAACCGGCGATCACCGGCGCCTGGCGCCACGACTTGTCGTCGAGAGCGCCATCTACCACCGGCGCCGTGGTGATTTTGTGGGCGGTAACTACGGGCTTCTTCTCCACCAGTTTCAGGACGTACACGGTATACGGATCGAACTGCAGGGGGACCTTGCCGTTGATCCCGGTGATCTTGCGGCCATCCAGAACGGATTCAGCCAGGTCACCGGGAATCTCGAAAATAATCTCGCCGGCCTTCGTCCCGGCATTGACGGCGAGGATGTATTCGAAACCCTCGTGCCAGTAGCGCGTGGCATAGATGTTCAGATCGTCGCGGGTGAAATGCTTTGTCTCACGGCGCGTACCGTACACAAGGATCGGCTCGATCATCTTGATCTCCTCGAGATACGGCAGGGCCATCGACACGGGTTCTTCATCAACGCCTGTCGGGCTGGGCACGACAAACTCTGAATCGATGATCAGGCCGGTGGCGCCGGCGCAGATTCCGGCAAACATCGAGGCGCGGATGCTGGCGGGAATGACAACGTCGTTGTCCGGGTTCGCAAGCTGGCACAGCCATACTGTCACGCTGTCGCCTGTGGCGGCCAGACCAGCTGTGATCAACTCGGCCGCAACAGCCGCATCACCACTGGTGTCCACGATCCCCAGTACATCCGCCAACGACGATGCCACGCGAAAACCGGTGCGCTGGCCAACCAGCACGATGGTCGGGTGTTTCGAATCGAGGCCGCGGGTCAGTTCGCGCCAGCGCCGGAGCCGACCCACGTCGACGGGCACCGCATTCTCCCCGGACTCGGCAAACGGGCGATCGGCTGTGAGCCAGGCGAACAGCGCCGGATGGTACCGGTACGCCGCCACCCGGCGGCGGACGTCGACGGTCCCGAACGTCGTCACGACTATCGGCACGTCCGCCTGGGCCCCTGCCATCAGGGCGCCGGCCACGAGAGCGTCGGGATTTTCCACGTCCGTCGGCATAATCGGCAGCACGGCAATACCCATGCCTGCCGGCACGCCGCCATTGCCCATGACAACAATCGGAAAGCTGCCGACCTCACCGATTTGGATGCCGCCGTTGACGTCAACCCGCACGCGTTGCGGCTCCGGCTGCGGCACGGTGATAGTGATCGGTACAGTCCGGCGACGAGCCGATTCGGGCACAGTCAGGTGCCAATCCGTATGCGTGCCCCCGAGCAAATCGACCTGCAGTTCGTATTCGCCTGGCAGAAGCTTGGCAGTGGGCACCTCAAAACGGACGTTCCGCGATTCCGGGTGCTCGGTCAGATCGGCGACCAATGCATTGTCCTTTTTTAGCTGCATCTGGACTTTGTGGCCGACGATCTCAGCTTCTGGGAGGTTGACGTAGGCGCGAATCTCCAGCTTGTCACCGACAGCGACCATCGGGTCAGGCACAATCAGGGCGAGGGGATTGAATTTGGTTTCCGCAAGTCGACCGATCGTAGTGTGGCGGTACACTTCGGCGTCGTTCTGTATGAGCGACACAGACCGGGCATGATGCCCGCCACGCTCGATGTCGAAGAGAAAGCCAAAAACGGTTTCAAGTTGTGCTTCAGCCGCAAAATTCCGCTCCTGCAAGGTCTGTTCGCCGACCGAGTCGAACAGCCGAAAACGCAACGTGACCTCAGCCGTCTCGAACGTCGGATTGGCGATATGGCCGCTGACCTGGTTGTTGAACCGACGGATGTCACGGACGGCAGGAACTATGTAGGCATTCGGAGATTCATCGCCGAACAATACCTCGCCGAAGCGCGAGACATCATCCAACCGGCCGAACGGACAGGACCAGGCCACCAGTTCGCTGTTTGAGACGGTCGATCGCAGGATGTTCATCCGCCAGATGTGCCCCACTTCCGGTGTGTTGCCCAAGGTGCTGAACGGGATATAGAACTCAGCTTCCCATCGGTCTTCGAGCCGCTTCGTGCGCACCGCCCACTTGCCGTCCCAGCCGGCTGGCGCCCCGAGATTGCGGTCGTCTAGTTGGACGCCGTCGACGTTGCAGGCGAAATGGAGAAAGGTCTCCGCGTCACCGGCCTCGGTTGCGATAACGAGCTCGACGGCGTCGTCCTGAAACACCGGACCGTCCCGTTCGGTGACGCGTGTTTCCAGTCCCTCGGCACCTACGTCGAAGCATCGGATAGCCACGCAAAGTCCCGAGCCCGTCCACGCAATGATGCCTTCGGAGCGTTGAAACGGCAGGCCGTCACCGTCGCGTCGGTTGAATTCGCCGGTTTTCTGGGCACGGCGCCAGAAGGTGTCGTCGGCAACGCCGTCGATTATGATGTTGGATTCCTCGATCCGCAGCGCGGTAAGACGCGGCGGCGGTGACGTCATCGCGGTTGCGGCAAGGGTGACGCCACCGACGCAAGCCAGCAGCAGGCAGCCGATAAACCAAAGCTTGTGCGGCTCGGGATTGGCACGTTGGCGGATCTGTGTCATGAACATAACCAAGTCTGTGTGGAATTAACAAGATAATTGCCGGCCACTGTCATTGCAACAGACTGGTACTGCATGAAGTAAATTCTTCCGCATAGCCACTCCTCTGGCGCTGGTGCCCGGCTGCACCCGCAAACGTCGTCGGCCGGCGGAGATCACGTTGCAGCAGCATATTGCGGATCGGCCAACAGACCGTTGAAGCGTTCGGTGTACTTGTATCTGTTTGTGAAGCCCTGGTAGGCGCTGTGGTCGAAGGGATAGACGTCGGCATCATCCGGGCCCGGCAACTGCCAAAGTTGTTCGTTGCACACAAAGAAGTAGCCGAAATTTTTTTGTGCGGCGCTGCTGAACGTTTTCGGTATCGACACGCGAATCTGAATTTTCGACGGGCGGTTGGGGATCCGCCCTCTTGCCGTGCCACAGTGCGAAAGTCATGACGCGGGCGAACACCCCGGCGTGCTTGCAATACCGACGACTTAGCCTATAGTCTCACGGTTAATGTGTCCCAATATGTGTCCCCATCGTCTAGAGGCCTAGGACGCCGGGTTCTCATCCCGGTAACACCGGTTCAAATCCGGTTGGGGATGCCATCCTCTGCGCGCCGCGCCGGCCAGAACCACCTCACGTAATCTGTTATGCGTGGTCGCAGGCCCGTACAATATTTTTGCATCTACTGCCTGTTCACCCTTGTCGCTCTATCGTTGTATTGGCATACGCTCGATTACCCGTTTGTCTTCGACGATTATCAGAACATTGTAGAAAACCCGCATATCCGCATCACTTCCCTGAACTGGGAAAACCTGCAGCGGGCCGCCACCAGCAGTAATCTCCACGATCGGCCGGTCGCCAATCTTTCCTTCGCGTTGAACTACTACTTCGGCGACTACTCGCCGCGCGGCTATCGTCTGGTGAATGTCCTGCTGCATGGCCTGACCGCGTTTTTCGTATACGTCTTCTGCAGGTTGACACTGCTGCTGGCAAGGCCCAACAACGACGACGATACGAACAGGGTTGCCGCGTTTCCCGACATCCTTGCCGGTTTCATCGCGTTGCTGTGGCTGGTGCATCCGCTGCAGACGCAGTCGATCACCTACATCGTGCAGCGTATGAACAGCATGGCGGTGTGCTTCTATATGGGCGCGCTGTGCCTCTACATCATTGGCCGCCGTTGCCGTGGCGGGAGTTGCCGGGCGTGGTGTTATACCGGGGCCGCTGTCGTGTGGCTGCTGGCAATGGGCTCTAAGCAGATCGCTTTCACCGGGCCATTCGTCGTGCTGCTGTACGAGTGGTATTTCTTTCGCAAGCTCGATATTGCGTGGCTCAAGAAATACGCCCTGTATGTGGTGATGACGATGATTGCCGCAACGGTGCTGGGATTGGCGCTGATTCAGTACAATCCGATCAACCGGATCCTCGGGACTTACCGGTTGCGCGACTTCACAATGGAACAGCGACTGCTCACCGAGCCGCGGGTTGTCATCTATTACGTGACGCAACTGCTGGTACCGCATCCGAGCCGGCTGAATCTGGACCACGACTTCACAATCTCGACGTCACCGCTCACACCGCTCACCACGTTGCCGGCGATTCTCGCGCTGTGTGCGGCTTTGGTGCTGGCTGTTGTTATCGCACGACGAGACCGCTTGTTGTCGTTTTGTATTCTTTGGTTTTTCATTCATCTGGCCATCGAATCGTCTTTTGTCGCTCTCGAAATCGCCTTTGATCACCGCATGTACATGCCCGCTGTTGGTTGTCTGCTCGGTATCGTCTACGGCCTTTATCGCAGCAAGGCGATGTGGCGGCACGGGTACGTGGCTGCTGCCATAGCCGTGATTGTTGCCATGCTGTTTATTTTCTGGACGTACCAGCGTAATCTCGTGTGGTCCAGTGCACTGACACTGTGGGAGGACTGTGCCCGCAAGTCACCGAACAAGGCACGGGTCCAGAACAACGTCGGCATGGAACTGGCAAAGCTGGAGCGCTACCGCGAAGCAAAGGAATGGCTGCAAACCGCCGTCGACCTCGACCCGAACTACTACAAGGCTTATACCAATCTCGGTATCGTTTACGCCAAACTCGGGCAATACGACCAGGCTATCGAGGCCTACAACAAGGCGCTAAAATTCCTGCCCGAGGACGCCGCCAGCCACAACAATCTCGCCTCCGCCTATCGTGAAATGGGCGAATGGCAATTGAGCCAGACGCATTATCAGCGCGCTATCAAAGCCAACCCGTATCACCTTGATGCCTATGTCGGCCTGGGCAATGTGCACATGGAAATGTCCAGTGCCTTTGCCGATGCCCGCAGCCTCTTCGAGCACGCCCTGACGTTCAGCCCGGACAACCCGCAACTGTACAACAGCATCGGCATTACATACGCCCGGGAAAAAACGTTTGGGCTCGCGCAGGGATATTTCGATAAAGCTCTGGCCCATGGACCGGCAACGGCTGAGGTCCTTTGCAACCTGGCCAATGTTCATCGCGACACCGGCCGACACAGCGATGCTGTCGACTACTACGAAAAAGCACTGGCGACCGACAGCACATACGTCAAGGCGGCCTACAACGCCGGCCGCATGCTGCTGTCCCAGGGCGAACCTGCGGCGGCGGAGAAGTGGTTGCGGCGGACAATCGGCATTCAGCCTGACCACCCCGAGGCACAGCGCCAGCTCGACCGGTCACTGCGGCAGCAAGGGCGGGGCGGCCAGGTCGCCGATCGATGGATCGCCCGACTCAACGAGAATCCCCGGGACGTAGAAGCCCACCTGCACCTGGGCAATCTGTATTTCGAACAGCAGGATTACGATCGCGCCGCCACACATTACATGGCGATCGTCGACATCGACCCCGCTGTCGCTGTCGCTCATTTCAACCTCGGAGTCATCGCTATTCGCCGCGACGATCTCGCACGCGCCCACACGAACCTACGCCGAACGCTCGAATTACAGCCGCAATACGCCGGCGCCCGGGCAGAGTTCATCACCGCCACGAACCGCCTGGCGGTAGGGCTGCTGCAGGCCGGTCAGGTTCCGCGCGCTTTCCAATACTGTCAGGCGGGACTGAAGACGGTAAACGGCAACGCCGTGCTGCACAACACCATGGGCGCCATTTACGGGCAGCAGGGTAAACTGGCGCTGGCAGTCGAGTCGTTCGGACGCGCCGTCGAGCTCGATCCGGAATTTGGCGATGCCAAACGAAACCTGGCGGCTGCAGAAAAGATGCTGCGGGAACAATGATTGACTGACCTATGAAATCCTCCGCGAAATTGCACGGCCTTCCGATGCTCATGATCGCCGTCGTCGTGATCGCCGCCTATCACGGGACATTGACGTGTCCATTTATTTTCGATGACATCAGCAACATCGTCGAACGGCCCGCAATCGCGATGACAAAGCTCGACGCCGCCAGCATCGGCGCAGTGCTGGAGAATGGACAACTGACCAATCGCTGGGCCGCCAACCTCAGCTTTGCGCTGAACCATTACGTCGGCGGCTTCGACAGCATGCGCGGCTGGCACATCGTCAATATCGCTATTCATCTGCTGACCGGCTGGCTGGTATACGCGCTTGGCGTGCTGACCCTGCGCCAGCTCGATCGCAACGAGGATACTGCCGACCGACGACTCGGTCAAAAATCAATCGCCTGTACCGGCCTAGCCGCTGCTGTTCTATGGGTGCTGCACCCCGTGCAGATCCAGTCTGTCACTTATATCGTGCAGCGTATGACCAGCATGGCGACGATGTTCTACCTGGCAGCGCTTTGCCTCTACATCGTCGGGCGCCGGGCGACCTCGCGGCGTCGACAGGGAATATGCCTTGCACTGATGCCGCTCGCCTGGTTGATGGCTCTCGGCAGCAAGGAAATTGCCATCACCCTGCCGGTTGTGATCGTCCTCTACGAATGGTTTTTCTTCCAGAAACTGAGCCGCGACTGGATCGCACGCCGCCTGGGATTCTGCATCATTCCGTTTGCCGTCATGGTCGTTATCGGGATTATCTTTCTGCCCGATGAACCCTTGCGGCCCTTGGTCGAAGGCTATAAGTCCCGGGATTTCAACATGGCCCAACGAGTCATGACCGAATGGCGGGTCATTGTGTTTTACCTTTCCCTGCTGCTGCTGCCCCTGCCGCAACGTCTCAACCTGGACCATCACTGCGAAGTCATCTCCCAGTCGATCTTTGCACCAGCTTCTACCGTTGTGTCGCTGTTGTTCATCCTCGGGCTGCTTGTCGGCGCCTGTGTGGCAGCCCGGCGGTATCCGCTGCCGGCGTTTTGTGTCCTGTGGTTTTTTATCAACCTCGCACTGGAATCGACTGTCATCAACCTCGAGCTTATGTTCGAGCACCGCATGTACTTGCCGACCGTCGGGATCATGATCGGCGTGGCCTGGACCTTTCGACGCTATGTCCCCACTGTGGCTGCCGTCCGGTGGGCTGTAGTTACCTGCATCGCCGCGTTTCTGTGTATTGCCACGATCGAGCGAAACCGTGTCTGGACGTCGAACGAGAGGATGTGGACCGACTGCGCCGAGAAATCGCCGAAGAAATCGCGCTCACAGAATAACCTGGGCAAGTACCTTGCTTCAAAAGGCGATCTCGAAAACGGACTGATCCGGTTGCAACAAGCACTGGATAACAAGCCCGACTACCCGGAAGCGCACAGCAATATCATGGGCGTTTACCGGCAGCTTGGAAACTATGACAAGGCAATCGAACACGGCCGCGAAGCCGTGCGACTAAGGCGTGATTTCGTCAGCGCTCACTACAACCTGGGCATTGCCTACCGGCGCGCCGGTCGACTTGACGAAGCCGCCCATCACTACCTGATCGCCCACGAGCTCGATCCCGGCGACGTCAAAGTTCTCAATAATCTCGCAGCCGCTCTCCGGATGGATGATAAACTGGACGACGCGCTTACGTATATCGACAAGGCGCTGGCCATCGATCCCGACTTTGAAATGGCCAGGAAGAACCGCACAGATATTCTCCAGCGCTTGGAGTTCCAACAATTCGCCGGCCGCTTGCAGTCGTTTCTCGATGACGGTGCACTCGCAAAGGCCCTGGCATGGTGTGACAAAGCGATTGAAGAAGACCCCGGTTTCAAGGCAGCGGAGGTTGCCAGAGTAAGCGTACGTCGAAAGATGAGAAATCGCAGCTTCGCTCATGCCAGGACCAGGCTGGCTGCCGGCAAATCATCCGACGCTATCGCTGCGTTCGCCGAGCATTTGCGCAAGTATCCGAACCATGCCGAGGCACATGCTCAGACTGGCGTGGCATTGCAGCGAACCGGTGAAAGTGTCGCGGCTGTCGGCAGTTACCGTAAGGCCCTGGACCTCGGCATCCCCAGTCCGGCCGGGGTTTACAACAGTCTCGGCACCGCCTTGATGTCTCTCAATCGACTACCGGAAGCGGAAGCTGCACTCAAGAAGGCCATCACCGCGGCCCCCAACCTTGCCGAAGCCCACAACAATCTAGGTGCCTGCGTAGGCCAGCAGCAACGCCTCCCCGAGGCTCTTGAGCATTTCAAAGAGGCCTTGCGTTTGCGCCCTGGCTACGAAGACGCACGCCGCAATCTCTCCCATCTCGAACATATCTTGAATGATTAGGTAACAAGTCATACCTAATTCGAAAAAAATATTTCATACAGCGGTAGGAAAAATTCAGATCAGATATTTGTCGAGCAGGGCGCTACGGGCTTTTCGCGGGGTGCTGTCGAGTTCGGCACGGAGGATCTCCTCGTATCTGGGCTTGTCGGGGTTCTGGTAGATGATGCCGAACCAGGACTTGAAATGCTCTGCGGCTTCGAAGGCGGCTTGGAGGTCGCTGGGATCGTGCTCGCGGGCTTCGGCTTTCTTGGCGAAACGTTTTTCGGCGGTCACGCCGTTCTTGTGGGTCAGGAAGGTCATCCAATCAGCCTTCTTATGCTGAAACGCGTTTGGATCGAAATGCGGGCAACGCTGGGAAATGTGGACGAATGAAAAGCCGGGATGGGCAGCGGCAAGCCGCAACGTGGCTACGAGATGCTCACTCAGCCAATCCGCAGTGTTGGCAACGAACGAGGCACCGACACCCAATGCAAACCGCAGGGGATTGATCGGGTCGAGATAAGTGCCTGTCGGCTGAGTATTGGTCTTGTGCCCCTTGCGAGTGGTTGGTGAGGTCTGGCTTTTGGTGAGGGCGTAAAGCTCGTTGTTGAACAGCAGATAGACGCAGTTGACATTCTTGTTGATGCCGTGCAGCAGGTGGTTGCCGCCGATACTGAGGGAATCGCCATCGCCCGATTCGATAAAAATATTGAGGTCGGGCCGCGTCAGGATCAGACCCGTAGCGAGAGGAATGGAGCGACCGTGGATGCCATGGACGCCGTAAGAACGGATGTAGTTGGGGGTACGGCCGGAGCAACCGATACCGGATACATGGACAGTGTCCGCGGGGTTGAGTTGCTCGTCGACCATGAACCGCTTGAGGGCCATGAGGATACCGAAATCGCCACAACCCGGGCACCAGCGAGGGTTTTGGATGTCAAGCGATTTGATGGATATTTCCTGCGGGCTTTCGCTAATGGCCACGGCTGCAGGCGCTTCAGACATCATGCTCACAGAGGTACTCCTGGATTTTCATCAAAACGGCCTGCGGCGTCAACGGTCGTCCCGTTGCCAGGCTGAGGGCACTGATAATGTTCATTGCAGTTTCCATACGCAGTAACGATGCCAGCGGCGCCGGTTTCAGGTCATCGCCGTAAGCCAGCTCGACGGCCACAACCTTTTTGTAGCGTGCAAAGATGTCGGCAAGCATCAGCGGCAGTGGGTACACAATCTTCAGATGCATGCCGGCAACCGAAAGTTTTCGGCTATGGGCCACACTGACAGCTTCGTGGATGACATCGCGGGCACTGCCCCAGCCGACGACCAGCAGGTCAGCATCTTCCGGACCGAAAATCTCGGGCTCCTGCAGGGCGTAGCGGACAGCGTGCAGTTTGCGGTTGCGGATCTCGTGTGAGCGTTGCGCGCTGGCCGGAGAATAGGCGACATCGCCGGCGGCGTCTGTGTTGAGCCCGGTGACCCGGCACATCTGATCGGGCGTGCCTGGGATGGCCTGATTGTCCTTAACCATTTCGATAGATTCCGGCAGCCTCTCGATGTGGAAGCGTTGCAGCACGTGGTCCGGGATGTCATCGATGGCTTCCATCTCGGTCACAGACATTTTGTCCACGACCTCGAAACTGTTGGCGATCTGGAAATCGGTCATGATGAACACGGGGGTCTTCAGTTTTTCGGCCAGGTACCGGGCAACATGAGGGGCGTAGAAACAATCATCGACATCAGCGACGCTGAGGACAACGGAGGTGTTATCGCCGTGGCGCCCAAAGACAGTGGCCGGCAGATCAGACTGTGCAGTCTTGGTCGGCATCCCGGTGGATGGGCCGCTGCGCTGGGCGTTAATGACGATCAGCGGGATCTCGGCCATGGCTGCATAGCCGATGAACTCCTGTTTGAGCGACAGCCCCGGACCGGAGGTGCAGGTGATCGACGGGGTGCCGCCATAGTATGCACCGATCACGGCACCGACTGCAGCTATTTCGTCCTCGGCCTGGTGCACGATACCGCCATACGCCGAAAAATCCCGAGCCAGCGTGTGCATCACTGTAGATGCCGGCGTGATGGGATAGCCACTCATGAACTTGATGCCGGCATCGACAATGCCCGCGCTGAGGGCGGAATTGCCGTCGATGAGGATCTCTTCCCCGCGGCTGCGTGTCACGGTGATCTCGATGCGGTAGCCGATGTGTGTATCGGCGTAGGCGTAGCCATTCCGGAATAGCGTGATGTTCTTCGACAGTTTGTCTTCCGGCAGTTTGAAGAAAACCTTGCGAATTGCCGGCTCGATCAACTCGCACGTAAGATTGTAGATGCGGGCGAGGATTCCCAGATAATAAAGATTCTTGCCGCTGTTCAGTGATTTGATCAACATCGCAGAGGTTTTGCCGATTTCGAACTCGACCAGTTCGTAGCCACGTTCGTTGACCTGGTCAATGACACGCTGAAACTCTTCAGCGTTCGACTTGCGCAGACCGACGTCGAGCAGAATACGACATCCCGGTCCGGCTTCATGGTCATCGAGCCGCGTTTCCAGCAGGATCTCGTGAGAGGCAAGGATCAAGTCGGTATGGTTGCCGATGTTGCCGATCTTGAAGTCCGCGACGCGAATGATGGCACCGGACAGGGCGGCAGGGGTGCGCGGCGGCGGACTAATCTCCGCCGGGATCATCGGTTCACTATAAACATGGACACCGGCTGCAGCGAAGGCCCGTATGAGAATCTCTCCGGCCTTCTGAGCACCGAATCCAGCGTCCATCAACACTTCGAACCGCGTGACATGTCGGTTCTCAACGACCGGTGTCACAGCTTGTTTTTCCAGTGGTTGATGCATTAGCAATATGCTCTCGAAAGGGCGACCATTAGAATTCTCCGCTTAGTCGGAAAAATATAGCGGATTCAAAATCAGTAGTATACAATCACTGGGGTAAAATGCGATCTCTTGCCAGTGGATTAGGGACGCTGACCGTGGCGCGATGAGGAGACTCATTTCGACACCTTTGTAGAAATTCAAGATTTACTCTTGTAGCAACAAATCACGGAAGTATATTCGCCGCTTTTTAGTACCCCTGAACGCGAAAAACTTGACTTTAAGGAAGTTCCCTTGGCCCAACTCTTTCCGAGATGGACGAATTACGTTCCCGCACTGGTCCTTTTCGGGATGGTCTTCGGCGGTATCGGTACAGTCGCTCTAGTGTGGTATTATGGCTCGCCTCGCTTCATTGAAGTCGGCTACCGCCCCGAGCAACCAGTGCCGTACAGCCACAAGCTCCATGTCGGCGAACTCGGACTTGATTGTCGTTACTGCCATGTGTCGGTCGAATTGTCCCACGAAGCGAATATTCCGCCGACGCAGACGTGCATGAATTGCCATGCCGCGATCAAGCCCAAGAGCGACAAGCTGCAATTGGTGCGTGACAGTTTCGAGAACAACACGCCGATCGCGTGGGTGCGAGTGCACAAACTTCCCGATTACGCCTACTTCGACCACAGCGTGCACATCAAAGCAGGGGTCGGCTGTGCCAGTTGCCATGGCAATATTGGAGAGATGGAAACGGTTGAAGTCAAAGCACCGCTGAGCATGGGTTGGTGTCTGGAATGCCACCGCAATCCCCAGCAGCATATTCGTCCGAAATCGGAAATCACCAACATGACCTGGGAGCCGCCGCCGAACCACGCGGAGCTCGTACAGGATGCCATGACAACGCTCAACCCACCGCAGGACTGTTCCTCATGTCACCGTTGAGTCCCGAAAACAAAAACGAGTCGAAGCCCCAGTACTGGCGCAGTCTGGACGAACTGGTCGATGCCCCGGAATTCCGGCAGCAACTGGAGCGCGAGTTCCATGAGGGCGCTTCGGAGGCGCCGGACGATGTCAGCCGGCGGCAGTTCATCACCGTTATGGGCGCGTCCGTGGCACTAGCGTCGTTCACTGGCTGTCGCCGGCCGGTCGAATACATCGTTCCATACGTCCGGCAGCCGGAAGAAGTTGTCCCCGGCCGGGCCCTCAATTACGCCAGTACCATGCCGCTAGGAGAGGATGCCTTCGGCGTGCTGGTGCGTTCGAACGAAGGCCGCCCGACCAAAATCGAGGGCAACGAAAACCATCCGGCAACGCGCGCCTACGATCTGCCTGGGCAGAATAAGCGCCCTGAGCCCCGCGGCGCCGCCAACAGCCTGATGCTGGCCTCTGTCCTCGATCTCTACGATCCCGACCGCGACCCGCTGGTCGGGCGCAATGAAAAAGATCAACCTGCGCAACAACAGCCGCACGGCGAAGAGTGGGACCGGCTCGCGGAAGTGATCACTGGCGCCAACCTCGGCACCGGCGCCGGGCTGGCAGTGCTTAGCGAAGGATTTTCATCGCCGACGATCGAGCGGTTGGCGAAGAAATTCGCCGCCCGCTTTCCCGAGGCCCGCTGGGTCACCTATGATGCGATCAGCAACGAGAACGTCTATAAAGGGACCGAGGCGGTCTTCGGCCGGCCACTGCGACCTGTGTACAGCTTTGACCGTGCCAGCACAGTGCTGGCGCTGGACTACGACTTGGTTCTGGGCGAAAGCAACAATGTCCGTCACGCCGCTGACTTCGCAAAAGGTCGCCACGTCAAGGACAAACACGAGGACGAAAAGTCCGTCAGCCGCCTGTACGCTGTCGAAGGCATGTACACGCTCACGGGCGGTATTGCCGATCATCGCCTGCGGGTGCGAAGTTCGCAGATCGGCGCGTTCACCGCAACGATCGCCAACCGGCTCGGTATCAAGGCCGATGGCGCCGGCAAATTTGACAGCCGCTTCGTCGACAGCGTAATCGCCGACCTGCAGACAGCCGCGGCCCAGAATCGAGCGCTGGTGGTGGCCGGACGGCGGCAGCCGCCAGCGGTGCATGCCCTGGTGGCGGCAATCAACGAGAAGCTCACAACGGCGGACAGCCTGCGCACCGTCCACTATGTCGCAGTCGAGGACACCCGCACGTCGAGCACCGAAGATCTGACGGCGTTGGTCGCGGACATGGACTCCGGCGAAATTAAGTCGCTGATCATCATTGGGGGCGACCCGGCCTACAACGCCCCGGGCGACCTGGACTTCGTCGGCGCTTTACAGCGAATGTCGTTTTCGATGTGTCTGGCGGATCGGTTCAATGAAACGGCAGCTCATGTCAATCATTTCCTGCAGCGTTCCCACTATCTGGAAAGCTGGGGCGATGCGCGCGCCTACGACGGCACGCTCAGCCTGATCCAACCGCTGATCGAGCCGCTCTATAAGAGCCGTACGACGGCGGAGTTCCTCAATATTGTGAGCGCCGGAAAGGATGTCTCCGATTACGACCTGGTGCGCCAGACGTGGAACGGCCTGATTGGCGCCATCGACGAAGGGGCCTGGCGCCGCATCGTGCACGACGGTGTGCATGCCGGCAGCGCCTATAAGCCGGCGCCAGCCAATCTGGTGACACGTCGGTTCGAAACGTTCCTGGCAAGCAATCCCGTGGCGCGGCCGAAGACCGGCATGGAACTCACTGTGACGGTTTCGAACTCGGTCTATGACGGACGCTACGCGAACAACGGCTGGCTTCAGGAACTGCCCGATCCGGTGACCAAGGTCACGTGGGACAATGTCGCGGCGATCAGCCCGGCAACGGCACACAAGCTTGGCGTCAAGCGCAAGGGCCAGAAAGTCCGGGTGACGGCAGGCAAGCACAGCATCGAACTGCCGGCGCTTGTGTTGCCAGGCCATGCCGACGATGCGGTAACGGTCGAGCTTGGTTACGGCCAGGGCGTCGGCCGGGTCAGCCAGCAGGCAGGACGCAATGCCTACGCTCTGCGGAGTTCGAAATCGGACACTATCAGCGATGTCTCGGTTACCTTAGTGGAGGGCACACATCTACTGGCCACGACACAGGACCACCAAAGCATGGAGGGCCGCCCGCTGTTTCGCGAAAATACTTTAGTGGGCTACAAGAAGAGCGCCAAGAATCACGAACTGTTGCCGGCGACGCACGAGATGGACGAGGATTTGCAGCTGTACGGGTCGCACAGCTACGCCAGCGGGTATCAATGGGGTATGGCGATCGATCTGAACCTGTGCAACGGCTGCAACGCCTGCACCATTGCCTGCCAGAGCGAGAACAATATCCCGGTGGTCGGCAAGGTGCAGACCGAGAAAGGCCGCGAGATGTCCTGGATCCGTATCGACCGCTACTTCAAGGGCGACACCGACAATCCGCAGATGATGCACCAGCCGGTGCCTTGCCAGCATTGCGAAAACGCGCCGTGCGAGCAGGTCTGCCCGGTCTCTGCGACGGTACACGATTCGGAGGGATTGAATGTCATGGTGTACAACCGCTGCATCGGCACGCGCTATTGCGCCAACAACTGTCCCTACAAAGTGCGGCGGTTCAATTTCTTCAACTTCACCAAGGGCAAGCCTGAAGTTCACAAGATGTTGCAAAATCCCGAAGTCA
>CAUZJQ010000081.1:0-15138 GCA_963580095.1 Lentisphaeria bacterium
GACGGTCTTGCTCCGGAGGGTACCGAGCGGTTGTCGGGAAAAGTCGTCAAGTTACACATCCCCAGTAAGGACGAATGGGATGCGGTCGTTCTACTTCTCAAACCCACTGTGGATGTGTTCAATATGCCATTTGAGCTTGATGTGAAACACTATCAGGACGGTCCGATCTACGCCGAAGACGGTTTCTCCGTGACTGCCCTGCACAATCGCCATATGGGTGAACCGGCACCCGGAGAGCCGTGGCGGTCATTTTCTTTTCGAATCGAGGCGGGTCAAAAAACGGTTGTCTACTCAGGCGATGTTGCCGGGGTGGGGGATGTGGATGCGCTCATCGACGGATCTGACCTATTCCTGATGGAAACCGGGCATCATAGAGTGGAAGATGTATGTCACGCCCTTGTGGACTCGAAAAAGGACTTCGGCAAACTTGGATTTGTCCATCACGGGCGGGCGATCCTTAAAGATCCTGCCGGTGAGCTGCAGAAAGCGAGAGACATTCTGGGCGACAAGGTTTTTCTCGCCGAGGACGGGATGGTGCTCGACGTGTAACGCGATTTCCGCCGCTGCCCACCCCGGCGGCGTAGCCGAGCAGGAGATCGACGGCGTGGTTGCGGGCCGCGTTGACGTACTCACCGACACGCAGGCAATAGAACTGGATTGGCTGAGAAGGGCAACAAGTTTCACGAGGGCATCGGCCAGGCCCTGCATTATGGCGACGTGACCGGGCAGCAGCCGGTGCGTCAATCAGTGCGTACTGCGATATTTTCGGCGCCGAACAGCAGAAGCTCGAATACGTTTACAGGCTATGCGCGGGGCACGGCGTCGAGGTATGGGTGTTAACAGCAGGGAGGCACTGATGAAAACATCGTGGGGTAAGCCTGTGCATATAACTTCGTTCATCCACGCGCTCGAGATCGAGGCACGTGTGCCGGGGCTGCACGGCGAAGAAACGACGGTATTGAACGTCTTCGATTACGACAACACGCTGCACCAGATCGAATACCACTGGCACGCGCCGAAAATCTGTAAGTACCCGGATCTCGAGCCGGTCGTCGAACAGGCGGGCGGTCTTACTTGCGGCCAGGTCGGCAGTAGTCTCGAATATGAAACGTCCAATTGCTTGACTTCGCTGAGTCGCGACGACTAAGGCATGAATTGTCGAAAAGTTTCTGGATCATAGGGAACAGCCGATGTTATCACACCAACAACTCGTACACGTTGCTATTCTGGTCGGCTTCGTTGCAGCTTGCGGGAGCAGTTATGTACATTGGGATTGATCTTGGCAGCAGCGCGGTCAAGGCGGTTGCCGTGGACGAGACGGGGGCCTGTGTAGCCAGCCACAGCCGGCCGCTGACGATTTACCGCGGCCCCGGCGGGCAGGCTGAACACCGGCCGGCCGACTGGGAATCGGAGGCTGGTGCGTGTTTGCGCACGCTGACTGCCGAATTGGGGAAACAGGGACACGTGCCGGCAGCAATAGCGGCAACCGGTCAGATGGACGGCCCCGTTCTTCTCGACGCCCATTTGCGACCGGTTGCACCGGTCCAGATGTGGTGTGACGCCCGTTGCGCCGCCCAGTGCGAGGATATCGAGTCACGGATTCCTGCTCAGAAACTTCTCCAGATCACAGGGCACAGTGCAGTTACGGGGTACACGGCGCCGAAACTCATGTGGTTCGCCGAACACGAGCCGGAGGTGTTGACCCGGTCGGCTCACCTGATTTTCCCGAAAGATTATCTTACTTTGCTGCTGTCCGGAACGGTGGGGTCGGACATTTCCGATGCCTCCAACAGCCTGCTGCTGGACGTGCGCAGCGGTTCGTGGGATGAATCGATCGTGTCTGCCCTTGACCTGGATTCAGTGAACCTGCCGGATTTGTCCCGTTCTGCCGATGTGGTCGGGCATGTGTCCCGCCAGGGTGCAGAGTGGTCGGGGTTACCGCCCGGAATCCCGGTTGCCGCCGGGGCCGGCGATTCGATCGCTGCAGCTCTCGGTGCAGGGTTGACGGATTCGTCACGGCTGCAGATCGTGGTGGGATCAGCGGGCAATGTCAACTGTGTCCTCGATCGCCCGATTATCGACAGCCGAGGGCGGGTCCACACCGGGTTCTTTGTCGATTCCGAGCATTGGATCTGCACTGGTGTGCTGCAGTCAGCGGGCGCATCGATTCAATGGTGGTCCGACGTATTGGATATGCCGCTCGATGAGATGGTGGCGGAGGTCGAGGGTGTGGGGCCGTCGGGCGTTTTCTTTGCTCCGTATCTGGCGGGTGAGCGTACGCCCCACCTCGACGCCCGGGTGCGTGGAGGCTTTGTCGCGCTCGAAGGTTCCACGAGCCGCGCCGACATGACCCGGGCCGTGCTGAATGGCGTGGCGTGTTCGTTCCGGGACGCGGCGCAGGTTTTCGCTGAACTGGGTGTACATGCAAACGAAATTTCGATCACCGGCGGCGCCGCGCGCAACGAGACGATTTGCCGGCTGATCGCAAACGTTATGCAGAAGCCGCTCACGCGGATCGATGCAGATGTGACGGCGATGGGTGCCGCGATGCTGGCAGCCTGTGCCGCCGGCCGCTTCCTGGGCTGGCAGGACGCAGCCGCAGCCTGGCCTGCGTCGGGCGAGGTGTTCGCTCCGGAAAATGCGGCGATTCACGAAGAAGACTACCAGCAGTTTCGCCGGTTATATCCGCGTCTGGCAGGATGGTGAAATCTGATCGGCAACCACAATCGACGCAGGCATCGTCAGCCAACGAGGCTGTCCATTGCCGTGCGAATTCGATCCAGCGCCTCGTCGATTACCGTCCGACCATGATCGTGGGTGGGGACCAGACGGACCTGTGACGGCGGGCGGCCGGAGACTTCGACGCCGTATTCCTGCCAAAGCGAGATAATGCGTGCGGTGTCGAGTCCGGGGCCGACGAGGTCGACATTGACCATGTTGGTTTCCACCGTTTCCAGGTCCACGTCGAGGCCGTCGATGCGGCACAGATGTTTCGCCAGATAACTGGCATTCGCATGGTCGTCCGCCAACCGGTCCACCATCGTCTCCAGCGCCACGATCCCGGCGGCGGCGATTATGCCGGCCTGCCGCATGCCGCCGCCAATGCGACGGCGGGCGAAGTTGGCCCCGGTGATGAACTCCCGGCTGCCGACCAGCACCGAGCCCAATGGGCAGCAGAGGCCCTTGGACAAGCAAAACATGAGGGTGTCCACATCCTCAGCATAGGCAGCCGCCGGTACACCGGAGGCCACGGCGGCGTTCAGGATGCGGGCGCCGTCCAAGTGAATCCGTAGTCCGTGGTCACGGGCCACGGAACACAGTTCTCTGTGCAGGGCCAGCGGCACCACGCGTCCGCCGCTGCGGTTGTGGGTATTCTCCAGGCAGAGCAGGCGGGGGACCGGGCAGTGCAGGTTTTTTTTGCGAATGGCAGCTGCCAGTTCGCCTGGGTCCATCATCCCCTTGTGACTCGGCACCGGCATGGGAGACAGGCCCGCAACATTGGCGAAGCCGCCGCCTTCGTGCGCATAGAGATGGCTGGCCGGGTCGATCAAGACTTCATCGCCCGGTCGGCCGTGGCACATCAGCGCCACCAAGTTCCCCATGGTGCCGCTGAGAACGAGCATGGCCGCTTCTTTCCCCATCAGGGCTGCGGCCATCTCCTCGAAACGCTTTACGGTGGGATCCTTGCCATAGGTGTCGTCCCCCAATTCGGCGGCGCGGATGGCATCCCGCATCTCTTCGGTGGGAAGCGTCTGGGTGTCGCTGCGAAGATTGATCGGTTCCAGGTCGATCTCGTTTGGATTGATGCCGTTAGTGAAGTCCATAAGCCCGGGAGTTTGTACAGACAGTGCTGTGAAACTGGTTATTTTTCAAGTCGCAGTCCGTCACTTGGGGGCAGCCCCTGGAGGCGGACACCGTGCTTCTGGCATCTTCAGCGGCGAACGTATGTCGGCAAGCCGCGGTTTTCCCTGGCGCCACCGCGCTCGCTACAAATGGAAAGTCGTTCTCCGCGTCCCGGTGAACGGTGACGTTAGCGCGGCAGTGACGACTAACTTGTTCGCGGAATCACATGAAACTGCTGACAGAAGATGAGGGGCATCATTTCGATATCATGCGGTCATTGACGGGGCCGATCCCAGGACTGTCGATACGGTTACCTGGAATCCTGACTGGAGCGAGTTCCACAGGGCACGCACAAGCCTTGATTGTGATCGAAATGGAAAACGGCGTAAAGACTGTTTGCAAAGGGGCCATGGCCAACGCCAAGCGTCTGAACAACTGGTGTCATGACTACTGGCGAGCGGAATGCGAAGAAGCCACCCTCGAAGCCAGTCGAAAGCTGCGGGCCATGATTGAATCCGCAAACGCGGGGCGAATCGTAGATGTCCAAGAATACCTCAGGCAGAACAACGGCAGAGGCCGAACTGTAATTCGATCTCTGGACTGAATAGGTTAAGATTTGTCAACCTGCTCAGACCCCGCTGGGGCACCACCTTTTACGGTAAATGTCTCAAAACCGCCTTCGTTGTCAAGCGACGAAGCTCTTGAATCGCCCCCTCCGAGTAGAACCCAACATGAGGCGTAAAAATGACATTCGTTAGGGTTCGGAAGGGATGGTCAACGGGGAGAGGGGCGTGCTCGTAGACATCCAAGAGCGCAGCACCCATACGTCCCGCGCCTAATGCCTCCACGAGCGCATTTTCGTCCACTAACCCACCGCGTGATGTGTTGATGAGTACTGCACCGGGTTTCATCAAGTTTATCGTTTCGGCATTGATAAAATGGCGTGTTTCATCCGTCAGAGGCATGTGGATCGAGACATAATCGGATTGGCCCAGCAACGCTTCCAGTCCGGGCAACCCAACGCCTAACTGCTTGGCGAAGGACGGGTCCGGTGGACTTCTATACGCCAAGACCGTCATGCCAAAGGCCACCGCTCTTTGTGCAACTGCCCGGCCAATACAACCAAATCCCAATAAGCCGAGTGTTTGTCCAGATAAACGGGAAATTGGTCCGCAGCCCCAAATTCCAGTCGTTTGTTCCCGTTCATTCCAACGCTTTTGGCCCACAAATTGATGGTACTCAACGATTTTGCGATTCCAGGCCAACAACATCGCCAAGGTGTGATTGGCAACTTCTTCCGTGCAGTAATCATGAATACCCACCACGGGAATACCCGCCGCTTCAGCGGCTTTTCTGTCAATGTTGTCCAACCCAGTACCAAAACGTGTAATGACCTTGCAACGTCGCATGGACTGGATAACCGCCTCGTTAAAAGGGGCATGCATGCACATGATAGCGTCGGCGTCATGAACCGCATCAATCAAACTTGCCTCGTCATGCCAGTCTACCTTTTCGACGCGCATGTCAGCCAGCACAGATTTTTCAACGGACAGATCGTCACCTGCCGGTGAGTCCGTCACAGCGACAAAGTATGTTTTCTTTTCCTTCAATTCTTCCATCCTTCCGTCAGTTGATGGAATTTGGTGCTTCAGGCGCATTGCCGCATGCGAGTTGATAGGAAACCGCTTTTCGGAACTGCTGAAGCATACTGCGAGGGGGGGGGGCATGCAAGCTGAAACGGGGTCAACCCTGCCCCTCTCCCCGCTGCCATGGTCGAAGCCGGTCTTCTGGAGTGGACTTCGTTGGCACGCTACTAACGCTTCTGTCACCTCCGACCGTGACCGTCGCAACTGGACGACAGGCACGGGAGCGTTGTCAGAGTCTGAAGGGCAACAAGTTTCACGAGGGCATCGGCCAGGCCCTGCACTACGGCGACGTGACCGGGCAGCAGCCGGTACTTGCGTTAATCAGGGCGTACGACGATATTTCCGACGATGAACGGCAGAAGCTCGAATACGTCTCGGACTGTGCGTGGCGCACGGCGTCGAGGTATGGGAGAGAGGGGGTCAGGATTCAAGGGCGTCGCCCCGTATATGTCGTCAGGGCAAGGTGCAGGAGGCTGGCTTCAAGGCCCCTCCTCTTTATTCTTTCGTGAACACCACACTGGTGAGGAGGCGTGACAATTAAAAACGTGATTTCGACGGAAAGTACACTTTGCATATTTTGCGGTGACTGCTCAGGTGATGAATACCTGAACGGCGAGGACTACCTTTGGGGAGTCGAGGGGCGCTTCTCCTACACCCGCTGCGAAGCGTGTGGGTTGCTCTACATGAATCCCCGTGTGGTACCGGCGGATGCAGGAAAGCTTTATCCTGAAGACTATGGCCCGCACCTGGGCTCCAGCGCCTTCGGCGAGGTATCCCACGAAGAAGCTTCACAGCCCGGAGTCACAGATAGAGTGAAAAGGTTTCTGCGACGACATTTGTTTGATCGATTAAAAGGGGTCCGACTCAATAGAGAAGCCTACTGCACAATGGCCAGATCTGATTCCAGCGCATTGGATGTGGGATGTGGCTCCGGTGCCTATCTGGACGATCTCCGGAAAGAAACTGGATGCGCGGTCCTGGGCGTGGATTTTTCGGAGGCAGCCGTTGAAACCGCGTCCCGCAAGTACGGCGTGAAAGTGCTCCGGGGAAAGTTGTCCGACGTCTCGCTTGAGCCAGATTCCTTCGACCTGGTCACAGCCTGGTGGTTAATCGAACACGTGCCAAACCCCGGTGAGGTCATCTCCGAGATGGTCCGACTGACCAAAGCAGGAGGTAGGGTCGTTGTAGGAACCCCCAATTCACGCAGCCTGAATGCTCGCCTATTCGGCCGCCGTTGGTACCATCTGGATTGCCCGCGCCACTACCATCTTTGGACCCCCGAGACTTTTCGATCCATGTTTGAAAACAACGGATTGGAGTTGGAACGCCTTGCGTTTGACCGGAGTCCTTGGGGCCTTTTGGGTTCTCTTCAATTTCTCGTTTTCGGGCGCAGCGAAAAGACTCGGTTCAAGAATCTCCTGCGCAAAAATGCAGTCCTGGGTCTGGCTCTTTTGCCCCTGACGTTTTTGGTGGCGTTGTGCGGAGCATCGGACGTCATGGTTGCCCATTGTCGAAAACCAATGAAATAACCGAATCTCTCCGACGGAGGCGTTGAATATCGACGAGACCCCCGGGATGTCCGAGGCGCTTGTTAGAAGAGATTCACAATGCCGATAAAATCCACGCCTCGCTGTACGGAATCGCAGACGCGCCCGAGGTTATGGCCGCGCTGCGGAAAGCGCGAGACCGCGGGGTCGAGATTCGGATCGTTGTAGACTACGCAACCGGAGATAGACCGTTTGTCTATCCAGACACCGCTGCGTTCCTCGAGGAGTTCGGCGCTCGTATGGTGCGGGCCGAGTCGGAGCATGTGCAGATCGATACCCGTGCAACACTGCCCGAGCCGGCACTGCCCGAGCAGCGCGAGTCGAGTACGTTCGCATTGACGATTTCGCCGAGGCACTCCGATCTCCGCTCGGGGATGCCACTGCAACGTTCCACCCGTTTAGTTTGCATGCCGGCTCCCCTCACAGTATGCTTCAGCAGTTCCGAAAAACGGTTTCCTATCAGCCCGGGCTTCAGACTGTGATTTTTGCCCGTTCAGAAGGCAGGGCGGTTTTGTGATTTGGGTTGGAATGGAGTATACCATCCAGTAGTCCCCGATGGAGCATGCCCGGATGAGAACGGCCCGGAGTTGTTGGAACAGGGAAAGCGATTGAATGCCCGAGACATATGATGGCATCCTCCTGGGTAGCGGTCACAACAGCCTGATCCTGCAGGCCTATGCAGGACGTGCTGGGTTGGAGACGATCTGCCTGGAACAGGGTGGAAAACCGGGGGGTGCCCTGACAACCGAGGAACTTCCACAGGGAAGTGGTTTTCGGCACAACACCCACGCCTTCTTTCACCGGGGACTTGATCAACTTCCCTGGTACCACGACCTTCAACTCCGGCAGCTGGGGGCCGAGTACCTGGAGCCGGAATTGAACGTGGCCCTGATTTGTCGCGATGGGCAGAGCCTGCAGTGGTGGACCGATTTTGAACGTACCGTGGAGTCCTTCCGCCGTTTCGATGAACAGGATGCCGAGACCTTGATCCGCTGGCGCCGGTCTTTCCAGCCAATCGTCAAGCAGATCCTGGTTCCCGAGGCCCAGTCACCCCCGTTGCCCCCGGAGGAGAGAACCCGCCTGCTGTCCCGGTCGTCCCTCGGCCGGCAGTTACTCGAGGTGAGCGAGCTGTCCCCGCTGGAGTTTGTCCACAGGGAGTTTCGACATCCGGTAGTCCAGGCAGGGTTGCTTTTTTTCAATGGCCTGCGTGAAGTCGATCTTCGTGAACCCGGTTTTGGTCACCATATTCCCCAGTTGCTGGCTGCTGACGCCTACGCCCAGATTTGTCTGGGTGGATCCGGGCAACTTGCCAGGGCGCTGGTCGCCGCGGTGGAGGGGAGCGGGGGGAGGATTGAATGCCAGGCCCGGCCGAAACGTATCCTGGTCGAGGGAGGTCGTGCCGTGGGCGTGGAGACGGAGGATGGACGGCAGTTTCGTGCCCGACAGTTCATTGCCTCGGGACTCAATCCCCAGCAGACATTCCTGGAACTGTTTGACGCCGCCGATATCCCGGCTGAGTGGCGACAGCTGGCCGAGGACTATCGCTACAACCTGCTTGCGCCGCTGTTTGGGACCTACCTGAACCTGCAAGCCCCGGTCCACTATGCGGCAGCGGCGGATTGTCCCGAGTTGGATCAGGCATTGATGGTGATCCTGGGGCTGGAACGGAGCGAGCAATTCCTTGAGATCGTCGAGCACCATCAGCTGGGGACAATCCCTCCCACGGTGATGTGGGGATCGTGCCCGACCCGGTTTGATCCCCAGCAGGCACCCGAGGGGAAACACGCCGCCTTCATGTGGGAGAAATTGCCTTTTGAACTTGCTGGGAATGCGGCCCGATGGGACCAGGAGAAGGACCGGCATGGAGAGCAGATGATCGAGACCTGGGGGGAGTATGCACCCTCATTGCAGGCGGATCTGCTGGATGTCACCACCCGTAGCCCACTGGACACGGCACGGCGACTGCCGAACATGCGGTTTGGTGATCTGCTGGTTGGAGCCCTGACCCGTAAGCAGATGGGATTTCATCGCCCTTTTCCCGGGGCAGGTCACTACCGTGGCCACCTGCCGGGCATGTACCTTTGTGGATCGAGCTGTCACCCGGGCGGAAATGTCACGGGCATGCCAGGCTATAACAGTGCCCAGGTCCTGCTGGCCGACCTGGGAATCAAGGCCGACTGGACACCGGCGGCCTTGCTGCAGCGACTCCCCGCGGCTGACGAGTGAGAAATTGGCCAGACATCCGAGCTGCCGATCATTCCGCAAGGAGATCTTGGCAGCATTATGAATCGGCCCGCGAAACATTCGAGCGGATCGAGAAGCGGAGCTCGAGATTGACTGCGCGTGAAAGGCGGATTCGATTTGCAGAGCACCGGTTCGTCCTGCAGGTAGCAGGTTAGCCGCCTCACCCGCCTTTCATAGGCGTTCCTTGCAACGTTGCATGGACTGGATAACCGCCTCGTTAAAAGGGGCATGCATGCACATGATAGCGTCGGCGTCATGAACCGCATCAATCAAACTTGCCTCGTCATGCCAGTCTGCCTTTTCGACGCGCATGTCAGCCAGCACAGATTTTTCAATGGACAGATCGTCACCTGCCGGTGAGTCCGTCACAGCGACAAAGTATGTTTTCTTTTCCTTCAATTCTTCCATCCTTCCAGTTTCCAGCCTTGCATCCCTTAACCCATTAATGAACCCCGAACCACCCGCTCTGGATCGCTTTTCTCAATTTTAGAAAAAAACATCGTTTCACAGGAGAGGCTTGTCCGGGATGGCTTCGCGTACCTGCTTCGCTTCCTCAGGGCTGCTCACAAGAGTCATGCGTTGACATCGGCGCCTTCACCCGCGCAGGTAGTCCAGGGGGATCGTTCTAACCTTCGTTCCCGTCATGCTGACGCCGCAGGTTCCCCAGCCGTAGTCATAGACGAAGACGGCCTCGTCACCGACGAACTGCACGTCAGGATAGGCGATCCGCAGGGGGCCTGGCGCGCGATGGTAGCGGTCGGTGTCGGAAGGTTGGTAGTACCAGTAGTCCTCACGTTGCTCGATGATCTCGAGCCAGTCCGCCGGTAGCGGCGGGATGACCGTCTCGTTGTCGAGCGACTCGAGGTTTCGAAAATTCTCCCACGTCCGACCCTCGTCCCGTGAGATCGCGCACGAGAGGCGGTGCCGGTGCAGTCCCTTGAGAATCTCGCCGCGCGACCCCTGGTTCCAGACCATCAGGATCTCGCCGGTCGGCATCCGGCGCAGACAGGCGGGGACGGCGGTGCTGGCGATCTGAAGGACCGGCTCAGGCCGTTTCCAGGTGAGGCCGAGGTCGTCGCTGAAGGATTGATAGCGCCGGCCGTGCTCGCTGCGCAGGTCCATGAGCAGGCGCCCGTCGCGTAGCGGCAGGACCGCCGGTTCGCCGAGGGCGTAGCAGACGCGGTAGCGGCACACGAAAAGTTCGCTGAGGCTGTGCCGCCACGTCAGGCCCTCGTCGTCGCTGACCATGACGAAGCTGAACGACAGGTGGTTGTCGGCTTCGCTGGCGACGGTCTCGTCGAAGGAGATCCAGCGGTACGACGGAGCCAAGATGCGGCCGGAATCGAGCACGAGCGCGTGTCCGGCGCAGCACATGGCATGCTGGGAGAACACGACGACCGGGGTCGACCAGGTGCGGCCCTCATCGCTGCTGGAGCGGAACATCATTCCTGAGCCGGCGTCACGGGTGGGATGGCCCTGGGGGAAGTGCTCGTGATCGTTATAGACCATGCCCAGTCGGCCGCTTTTCATGCGGAAGACCGACTGGTGGTTGCCTTTGACCCGTGCGCCCGCCGCGTCGCGCATCTCCCAGGGCTCGCTCCAGGTGCGGCCGGCATCGACCGACGACCGCATTGTCAGGTAGATGTAATCGCGCTGCGGCGCGGTGTTGACGGTGGAAAGATCTGCCTCGCCGGTCGGCGCGTCGTTGCTCTGCGAAGATGTCCGTGGCGGCTTGGAGACGTATGCGCTCGGGTCCTGGTGGCCCGCCAGCTCGTACTCGAAGCCGATCACGTAGAGTTCGTTCTCGGTCGGTCCCGGCGTCAGCGTCATTTCGTAGGTGACCGGATTGCGCGGCTCGATGATCATCGAGCTGGGGAAGCTATCGACTTCAAGGGGGTTGCCGGTTGCAGCGGCTTTCTCGTGGGTCGTCATCTGGCTCCACCGATGCGGGTCTTGCCGATCCGCGGTTGTTGATAGGAAATGTCTTTTCGTCTTATCATGGATCATATCGCGAGGGGAGTTGCTATGCAAGCTGTAACCAGTTAGATCCCGCCTCCTATGAACTGCGAGTCGTAGTTGCTCACTGGAGTGTGCTTCGGTGCCTCATCTGGTCGATGACTTTCACGGGCTGGCAGCAGCGCTATGGGGAGCAACTTCGCTGGTCAATCTTGGGAGTGATGCTTCCTAAGCCGATCGTGACGGAGGACTGAGAAAGCCGAACAGTTGCGGACGGCTTGAAAAGCCAACGCGGCAATTCCCATCGTCCTGTCGGTTCTCCGTTCTCCGTTCTCAATATTTGCCATCGATGTTAGCTTCCAGCCAAGCCCCCACTTCCCAGCGTTGGCCGCCGTTGGGGAATGTCAGGCTTGCTGTGAACTTGTCGATGTTCACCCAGGTGACGTGATTGTCGCCAAAGAGGTAGCTGTCGCCGTAGCCGTACGGGTGGAAGCCTTCGTCGGTATCCATCCACATTTCGATCATGTTGCCCATCATCAACACGGCACCGCCTCCGCCGTAGTCCCCGTTTCCTACAAACCCTGCAAGCTTCTGCCAGTCGCCGTTGGGATCATCACCATCGTTATTGGGGCCGGTACGGAAGTCGTAGTTCTGCGGGGTCCCGCCTGCTTCCCAGGCCATGGATTCCTGATAGCCAGCCGGCGACTTTCCGATGTGATTTCCAAACTCGTCTTCACGGCCGGCGCTCGGGCAATAAAAAACTTCTTTCGCCTGTAGATATCCCTCGACAAAGAGAAAACCGCAGGACGTCGGCACCGACCAGTTGACATCCCAAGGCGCTCCATAGTCCACGTACATATCGACAGGGGAGCCAAACACGTACCCGACATCGGTGCCGTTTCGATTATAGCGGTGCGGCGGTAGCCAGTAATTGAAATCGAGGGTGTAGAAGTGCAGCGCGGATCCCTGCTGCTTGAGATTGTTCATGCAGATGATGCGCTTGGAATTCTCCCTGGCACGGTTGAGCGACGGCAGCAGCAGCGATGTGAGAATCGCAATGATTGCGATAACCAGGAGCAATTCAATAAGTGTAAAACACGACCGCCGTACCTGGCATTCCCCGGTGGGATTAAATTGCGCTTTTCGGAGTCTTCACCCCAGAAATTCGAACAGGTTGAACGGAACTTTCTGTGGCGATGAAGCGGTTGCCCGGGTGCGAGTTTCAGACTTGATCCTGCTGCTGAGCCTCTTGATATTACTCATCCGCATCTCTCTAAACTCCGCCTGCTTGTCGAGCACGGCCAGGGCTTTGATAGCAGGAATCTGGGTGAATAGCATTGAGGCAATGTATACCACAAATTTCCGTGTTTGAAATAGTTGGACAGAAGGTTGGCGTGGCGATTTTTCGCCCCCCCCCCCCCCCCCAATCGATCGTTTGGACGAAAAATTAGATGGTACTCAGTTGCAGGTTGGCAAAGTAGACCTGATGCGCCGCTTCCGGGTCTGGGGTAGTTATTGGGCAGCCCGGCAGTCAGTGCCCAAGGGCCAAGGTGAAGGCTGGTCTCGGCTCGTATTCCACCAGCCTCGCAGTATCGTTCAAGAGTTCCTCACAGCAATTCCCTATCAGTAACGGAAGCGAATAGGCAGTTACTCAGTCGATGACAAGGCAAGAACCATCGCCGGTGACCATTTCGATCGACGCGCAAAGCGAGACGGGGCCACTGGATCGTATCTGGCGCTGCATCGGATACAACGAGATCAACTGGACTTACACGCCGACCGGCAGGCAAGTCTTGCAGGCAATGCAGGAGCTCGGAGACGGCTCGTTTTGTGTCCGTGTGATGGGGTCGTTCTCCTCGGGCAACCGGCGCAGCTACGCGGGATGGGGAACGACAAATTGCTATACCGAAGATGCCGCCGGACGCGCCCACTATGACTGGAGCATCACGGATCGCCTCTACGACACCCTCGTGGCGTACGGCTGCAAGCCGATGATCGTGCTCGGGTTCATGCCGCATGATCTTTCCGCGCATAGCGAGACCGGGCTATTCCACAGCTGGCGTTATCCCCCGAAGGACTATGGCCGTTGGCAGGAACTGAATTTCCGTTTTGCCGAGCATCTGCTCGAGCGCTACGGCAAAGAGGAAGTCCGCACGTGGTACTTCGCCCCATGGAATGAGCCGGACGAAAGGATGGGCTTCAGCTGCGACCCGGATGAGGCCCGGGACACGCCCCAACGTCGGCAGGAGGAATACCTCAAGCTGTTCGATCATGCCGTTGCCGGGATTCGTGCCGCTGACGAAAACTTGCGTGTGGGTGGGCCTGAGTGCGACAAGAGCACCGAATTTCTCGAGTTTTTTTTAGAACAGTGCAAACACGGCATCGACCATGTCACCGGAAAAAAGGGAAGACAGCTGGACTTCGTGTCGATGCACGGCAAAGCCACGGGTATACAGCCCGTCCAACTGGGACCGAGTGGGCCATCTGTCCAACCAGGCGCGTGCGTGCCGATGCCGGATTTCGACCTGCTCGTACGAAGAAGAATTCTTGCTTATGACAAGGTGCTCCGCAAGTATCCTGAGTTCCACAGCTTGCCGTGGATCTGCAATGAGTGGGACATTGACTTTGGCACGATCTACGGCATCCACGACAGTTCGGACTACAGGTTTCGCGACACGAGTTACTACCCGGTTTTCCTGATCCGGATGGTCAAGGAAATGCTCGATCTCAAGCAGCGATTGGGAATTAATCTGACCCACATCGGGACGTGGGCTTTTTTCTTCCACGGCAGCCGGTGTTTCGAGGGCCACCGCGCCCTGTTCGATCCCATGGGCATCCGTAAGCCGGTCTTTAACGGGTTTGAAATGCTTTCACGCCTGGGGAAGAAACGCCTGGCTGCGGCGACGGACGATGCCGAACTGGATGTCTCTGCGGGCGAGGAAGCGGGCATCGAGGGTGGACGTTGCCCGACGGAAAATGAGACCCTTGATGAACTGCCGCAGGAACAACGCATTCTTTCGCGCCCGCAGGTCGACGTTCTGGCAGCCCGCGATGGTGACTGCGTGCAGGTCCTGGTCTGGTCACAGGTTTATCAATGCGATGCCATTGGAGACCGGACGGTCGATGTGATCATCCGCGGTCTGGAGGATTGGGAACGGGTGCGCATCTTCCACTATCGCATTGATGAGTGCCACTCGAACGCCCACACGGTATGGGAGGAATTGGAATGTCCCGACTGGCCGACCGATGAACAAGTCGCGACGATGCGTTCGCGTGAGGGCCTGGAGAAATGCGAGGCTGATCGAGAACTGACGCCTGACGGAGGACGTATATCGATCCAGACTGTTTTGCCTATGCACAGCGTCTCGCTCCTGCTTGTGAATCGTTGTTCCGAATAACACCTTTTCGATTCGTATCGCTGGATTCCGGCCGGTGAATTCGGGTAATAATTGGGAGCCGCGTTGCGAAATCCAAGTATCGCGGTTCTCGCCTTTAAGGTTCAAAGAAATTAAAAAGGTCTATCACCCGCAGTACACATGTGCCCAGTGGGGGAGGGAATCAAAGGAAGTTGATCAGGCTCATCACACTCGCAGGCTGCAGCTTTCTCGGTGTCTGGCCGGAGGTTGGTGTTCTCGCAAGGAGCCGAACCTTCTTCCAGACGCGTTGCTGGACTGGTGCCGCAAGCCGGATCATTGGTTCTTGTCGAGGCTGGCAAGCCGGTTGCGACGATTGTTGTCGACATCAACGCCACGCCCACGGTCCGTTATGCGGTGCAGGAGCTGAACGAGCATCTTGAGCTCAGCACGGGTACGAAACTGCCAGTTCTCAAGGCCGGCGAGCCGGTGGATGGCCCGACCATCCACTTGGGTGCAACTGAGCTCACGGAGCGATTCGGACTGGCG
>CAUZJQ010000082.1:0-14817 GCA_963580095.1 Lentisphaeria bacterium
GCATTGGCAAGCAGCAGCGGTTCGAGATGTTCGCCGGCAACGCCCTCCGAGACGCTGACACTGCTGAAGTCGTCGAGCAGGAAGCAGTCGATGCGCGTGTCCTGCGCGGCAAGGCGTTTGGCGTTATAAAGGTTCTCGAGGGCACCCCCGGTGTCGAGCGTCGCGTTACCGACGCCGTCTTCCTGAAAGTGGATCTGCCACTTGCAGATGATCCGCTTTGCGGACGGCATCGACGCGAGCGTCTCCTCATTGAGTTCGAGCTGCCCGGCCATCAGGACATTGGTGATGCCGGTGCGCTGGATGGCCTGTTCCGTGGTCAATGTCGAGTCCGGCCAACCGGCGTCTTTCATCATGCCCTGCTGCAGGACATTGACTTTCATGCCCCACAGCCATAGGCAGTCGCGGATCGTGAGGTTTCTCATTCGTCGTCTCGGGTTGCGGATGAATCGCAGTAACAATACGGAGAGATAATTGCTTGTCAATATTACTGTATGACTCAATCCGCCACATGTAGGACACTATGAGCGAGCAGCTTCATGCCGGTATTGCCGGCTTTGACTTCACCCCGCCGATCCACCCCGAGTACGGCGCCTGGGGTACGACCCCGAGCATGACCGAAGTGGACCTGCCGCTGCTGGGCCGGTGCCTGGCCCTCCGGCAGGGCTCAGGACAGGGGCAGCAGGCAGACCAACTTGTGCTCTGGTTCGCACTGGACCTGTGCGGCAACCCGGCGCTTGGCCCTTGCCAAAGGCGCTGTGGACCGAATCGTCACAGCCGGTACCCGGCTGCTGCAGCGACTGCAGGACCGGTAGGCGTTGAAAAATCGTGTATGTTTGACGTATGCGCACATCGCGATTAATTTTGTTGACAATCGGAGCACGGTTGACAACATAACAAAGAGTCCACTCAACAATGAAATCCTTGCGATTCGCGCTGCAGCGTTTCACGCCGATCGAACTGTTGGGGTGCAGGCTTAAAGAACGCAACTCGATTCGTGTATTCACACTCATCGAGTTGCTGGTAGTCATCGCGATCATCGCAATCCTGGCGTCGATGTTGTTGCCGGCGTTGAATGGCGCCAAGACGCGTGCGAAGGAGATTACCTGCATCGGCAATGTCAAGCAGATCACCCAAGCAGTCGTGATGTATGTCGATGATAACGATAGTTTTTTCCCAACTGTGTGCCATTCCAACACTGGCTGCGGGCACGGGAGTACACCGTGGTACGCGAATACCCACGGCCTGGGCGACCCGGATGTCACCGCGGATTTTCTTCTGACCCCGGGCTACGTGAATATGAACGTACTCAATACCTATCTTGGCCTGACGACGCTCGGCACGCCGGGTACTTTTAATTCGCCGATCCTGCGTTGCCCTATGGATGAAGGGGCGCCGGACATCCATCCGTTTCGTCCGGGAACCGCGCAGGCTGCGCACCTGGGTGAGACCCCCAGATACCAGATCAATAATATAGCAAGTTCCTACACCTACAATGCCGCTGCGCCGGATGAGACGGAAACTTTCACTTGGGACAATAATCTCTATCCCGATATGCGCCGTGCTCTGTTCGGGCGGCGCATCAGCCAGGTTGTGGACGGTTCGATGACAGTTGCGATAGGCGATTTCTACGGCTATCTCTTCGACCATTCTAAGGTCAACGCCTTTTGGAGCGACACCGGCGGCTGGTTTGCCTTTCATCGCAGCGACGTCGGCATCAAACCGTATTTGTCGATGGGGTTCGTCGATGGCCACGCCACGTTCACGCAGCTCAATACCAGCGCCGCGCTCGGGACGGAGGAGATCTACACCGGCGACAGGTATACGTATCTGCTCGAGTAACAGTACGAAACGGTGCGATCAGACCCGCGTCCGGTACACACGCGGCACCGGGTCAGGCTGCTGGCGTCCCAGACCGCCGCCGCGAAGATCGAGCGCTTTGCGGATTGGGTGTGAGGAGGCTGTCAGGTTGCGTCTTCGTTGGCGTTTGCCTCCCGCTGCATTTCCACCTGGCGCATCCACTCCCCATGATCTGCTTTCATGTCATCGCCTGTGGTTACTGGGTTTACTGTTTGCTGTAACTCATTGCAGCTATCGTGACCGGGCAGCAGCCGGTACTTGCGTTAATCAGTGCGCACTTCGATATTTTCGGCGCCGAACAGCAGAAGCTCGAATACGTTTCCGGGCTATGCGCGGCGCACGGCGTCGAGGTATGGGCGTTAACAACGGAGCGGCAGTGATGAAAACATCGTGGGGCAAGCCTGTGCATGTAATTCCGTTCATCGAACGCTGCTGATCACCTACAGAGATGATGTAAGTAAGACGATAGATTTTGTGGGTTACTTGCAAGAGTAGCCGGTGTGTGGAGTCATGCTGCATCAGCGGCAGAAAGGAGAGGCAACATGAGAGACGAGAACTGGATTAAAAGTGGGCGTATTGCCGCGATTGTGGGGATAGTTGTGGTTTGGATTGGTGCTATTTGGGAGAAGTCCATTTCCTAGGGATGTACCTAAAATTTTTAAGCTGGGGTTATTTCGGAGTGGGGGGAATGGAAGTTTTCCCTAAATTGGGCATCGGCGGCCATGTCATGTTGCTGCCGGCGCTCCTTCTTCTCGGCATGGCCGTGGTCATACACGGACTTATGGCGGCGTCGCTGTGCGTAATCAATAAACATTCTCAGGAGTCTTGAGAACTACTACAGCACTTAACCAGTCAGTCCACAGGACCGGCGAGGACGCCGGCCCGTGACTTCATCGTTAGGTCATCAGCCTCATAGGTGAGTCAGAATGCTGAGAGCTGTCCCGAAGAACTGGTTCTCCTGGAAATTCGAGATCTTCGACGGCAAGGTGTGCGTGGCGAACTTAGACATTGCCTGGTTTCGGGAAGAAGTTGTGTTCGCCATCCAAGGACGTACCTTCGAGATCGGTAGGGAAGGCGTTATGAGTAGCGTGTTCTTGCTGAGGGAGGATGGTAGGACGATTGCCTCCGCAACGAAGCCGAGTGCCTTCCGTCGCTCATTCGACGTAGTGTTTGACCAGACAGACTATAAGTTGTCTGTCGGTAGCGCCTTGTACGAGCACGTGTAGAGGCGATAACTGACAACCCTCTTGAAATCCTCCACCTTTCCATCGATAAGGGCACTGCCGAAGTAGGTGCTCTCATTGGGGTCAAGTAAACAGTTTGCAGCGTAGGCCCCAACAATGTTCTTGTCGGCGTCATAGAACGTGATCGCGTAGATCAACTCCTGGCTGTCGTTCGTCAGATTGATCAGGTTGGCATTCGCATTGATGATCATATCACCTATGAAATCATCAATATACGCATTGACTTTGAAGACAACCTTTTCCCCCACACGGATGACTTGCCTGTTCTGCGAATTCTTGCGCGCATCCTTGAGCGTAATCTTACCTTCTTTGATGTTCTCCTCGGACCCATGTGTGCTAAAACACAGCGTCGCGACGACCACGCCTACTGCCCATCCGGAACTCAGTTTCATCCGTTCGCTCCTTTCGTTGGGGTTCCAACACGTGATTGGACAATTTTGGATAGCATCGGGACCTCGCCGAATCGATGCCGCGGCTCGACAGCCGAGGCATCGTCCGGGTGCGGTCACTAATTATCACAAAGTGATGCTACACTATACGCCGCAGACAACGCAACAACGAACAATGGCTGAGCGAGGATGGACAATCGTCGTTGTCGCGGCGTTTACCCGTCCTCGCTCAGCTTGACGTTCGATGCGGGAATAACAAAGTGATCCAATACGAAGTCATCCCCGGAACCTCACAAGTATATGTCGTCTTCGACGGATCGGGAATCGGCCGATGCAAGTTCTGGCTCCCAGAGGGTGTGGTGACACCTCGCGGTTGCGCCGGAGTCTATCCCAGTGGAATGAAATGGCTGGAACATGATTCCGGGCTCCGGCAGGGGGCCGCAGGGGACCAGGTTTTTGGTCCCGGGAATGTCAAGGAGGTGGAACCGGGTGTGATCGAGTGCTGCGGAGTTCGCTCAGTCAAGGAGGCCGCGTTACCGTGGAATTCGTCCTTCGTATTTGGTGATACGCGAGTGGATTTCTCTCTTTCCGTTCACAATCCCCATGATCATACACTGTCTGACGCCTGCGCTGTTCTATGTCTCAAGTTCATGGATGCGCCATGGTGGGACCTCGAGTCCTGTTTTTTCAAGACAGAGCAGGGAATCATGAGCATTGCGCAGACCAAATGGATTGATGGCAGATTTCCGAGTTTTCAGAAATGGCATGTTGGACCGGAGGCGCCGTATGACAATCCGGTGCAGAACGGGATCTGGACGTCAAACCAGGTACGCGCCACACTGCCTATGTGGGTTGTCCAGCATAGCGAAAACGGATCTTCCATCTTGTTCGTTTGCGAGTCGGCATACTACATCCACTGTAACATGAGCAACCCGTGCAACGATATCGCACTGAAGTTTGGCGATGTGCAACCGGGACAGACAGTCGAGCGACATGGTTACATAGAACTCGCAGAAGGCACTCCGGAGGCGCTTTTGACCAGGAGCATCTAACAAAAAAGGATTGATCTGATCCAGCAGCGAAGCGGATGGTCAGCCTCAATCCAATGGTTCAACAAAACGATGTACCGCGCGTTCAGCCGCTTCCAGCAGTACCACAACGCCGAAAAATGATAGGCGGTCGCCGCGTTGTCGGCGCCGCTGGTTTCGCGAAACCTCCCGTTCGCTGAGAAATTAATCGAGCACTCATGATTGATCTCTCCTCGAAGTGTTCTGGCTCCGCGATACTATACGTCGCCGCGTGGCACGTGCGATGCCACCGTTGGCGGCCTACCTTACGTGATCCGACTGATCCAAGAAATCCAGAGAGTCCAATGAGCGTCAAAATTGGCATCTGTGGCGTCGGTGCCTTTGCCGACTGTTTCATTCCATTGTTCAAGGCCCATCCGGCGGTCGCGTCCGTGACGCTCGCCGACCTCGACGCGTCGAAGCTAAGCGACAAGGCCGCGAAGTTCGGT
This sequence comes from Lentisphaeria bacterium, assembly GCA_963580095.1. Classification (GTDB taxonomy): domain Bacteria; phylum Verrucomicrobiota; class Lentisphaeria; order JABSQK01; family CAJWLW01; genus CAJWLW01. The sequence continues at coordinate 5,007 of CAUZJQ010000082.1, forward strand.
ATCGACAAGACGTTGCCGTCGCTGGACGCGTTGTGTCAGTCAGACGTCGACGCTATCGCCATCATCACCCAACACCACTTGCACGGACCCCAGGCGGTCCAGGCGTTGGAAAGTGGCAAGCATGTCTATTCAGCCGTGCCGTCGGCGATCACCGTCGCGGAGATGGAAGCCTTGGTACAGGCCGTCGAGCGCACCGGCAACATCTACATGATCGGCGAGACCAGTTACTACTATCCATGCACGCTCTATTGCCGTGATCGGTTCCACAAGGGCGACTTTGGCCACGTCGTCTATGCCGAGGCGGAATACTATCACGACTATGTCCACGGCATGTACGACGTCGCCAAATGGCGACACGGCGATGACTGGGAGAAGCACTACGGCATGCCGCCGACGTTTTATCCAACACACTCGGTGAGCATGGTGGTTTCGGTCACTGGCGCGCACGTGACGCACGTCAGTTGCATGGGGTTCGTGGATCGACACGAGGACAATTTGTACGCGCGCCCAGACAATGTCTGGAAGAATCCGTTCAGCAACGAGACCATGCTCTGTCGCATGTCGGACGGTAGCACGTCGCGGTTCAACGAGTTCCGTCGCGTCGGCCATCCAGGCACGGTCGGTATGCGCATGTACGGGACCGACGCCAGCTACGAAGAAGCAGTCAACAGCCGCAACTGGGTAACCAAAGACGACGCCACTTGTGAAGATCTCAGTGGGTTGCTGTCCTGCACGAAACGCAATGCCGAAGGGCACATGGCCGCGGTGACTTCCGAAGACGGCACCCATCACGGCGTCTGCGCGATCCATCCCGTTGGGCGCTTACCCGCCAGCTTTCAGGGACTGCCGAACGGTCACAACGGCGCCCACCAATTCCTGGTCGATGACTTCGTTACCGCGTGCGATATGGGGCAACCAGCGCCCAACGACGTCTGGGTCGCCGCGCGATACTTGTTGCCGGGACTGATCGCCCATGAATCCGCCATGGCCGGCGGCGTCTTGATGGAAGTGCCGGACTTCGGCGGCGGCCATGATTGATCGCTGGAGATTCGTTGCGGGTACTCCGGGCACGATGCTGAAGAAAGCGCCGCCGGTTTGAATGCAGGCTAACCCGCGGTCGGGCTGTCTGAAGCGGTCAGGGCAGCGACGAGGGATTCGACGTCGAACACGAAGCCGGCATTTACGGCGACCAGCCATAAGGCGATCTCCTTCGCCAACTCGTCTTCGGCTGTTTCTTTGTTCTCGACCGCGGTTACAGCGTCGCGCAAGACCGAACGCATGATCCCGTAGCGTGCCATGTCGATCATGCCGCCGGGTGAGTTCTGCAGACACATATTGATTGCGAACCCGGAATAGATCAGGTGATTAACACGCACCCAGGTCAATAGCCGGGTGGCCTGCGGGGTGAAGCCCGTGGTCGCCAACGCATACGGCACTTTGTAGTAGCCGCCGATGCCTGCCGCCACATCGAAGAAGGGCCATCGGATTTCTGCCGGCTCACGATCCAGCGCGCGGCGCGCGCTGCCGACTGAATGAATCTGTCACAATTTTCCGTCATTTCACATACTCCGACAGTTGCCGCGGCGCCGTCACACGATACACGCCTGGGCGACGCGCAGGACGTTCTCGCCGATGATCTTGCGGATGTCCGCGTCGCTGTGCCCGCGCTGCACCAGCCCGACGGTGAACAACGGCCAGTTGCTCCACGCCATCGTCTCGGTCAACTCCGGCCGATTCCACTGCGGATCCCACAACGGGTCGTTCGCCGGCCAGAAGTTCTCCCAGCGTGAGTGGTTGCCGGGCAGGTCGGCGAGCGCCTCGGCGGCCGCGGCGGCGCGGCTCGAGTCGGTGTGGACGTCGGTGCCGATTGCCACATGTTCGGCACCCACGGTCCTGATCGCATGATCGAGGTGATCGAGGAACGCGTGAATGTCGCCGCTGCCGCCGAGGAACGCGGGGATGCAGCAGATGCCGGTGAACCCGCCGGTGTCGGCGACGGCGCGCAGGACGCGGTCGGACTTGGCGCGGCAGTGCGGGTGCAGCGCCGCGCAGGTCGAGTGACTGACGACGACGGGTTTCTCCGATACCGCGGCCATGTCGAGGCAGGTCTGTTCGCTGCTGTGCGCGCCGTCGGCGATGACGCCGACGCGGTTGAGTTCGGCCACGACTGTGCGGCCGAAGTTCGTGAGACCGCCGTCGTTCGGCTCGGCGCAGCCCGTGCCGATGGGGTTCGTGCGGTTGTAGGTGAGGTGCATCATGCGCACACCGAGCTGATAGAACACGCCGATGTGCGACAGCTCGCTCGCCGTCGCCTGGAACTGCATCGGCAGCGGCACGCCGTTGGTGGTGAAGTAGAAGCAGTGCTTGCCCGCCGCCTTGGCCGCGAGGATGTCGTCCGGCGTCGTCGCGCGCACCATGATGTCGGACAGCCGGTCGGTGACAAAGGTGTTGTAGGCCAGGCGCTCGATCAGGCGCGGGATGCTGTTGCCCTCCTCGCCGGAGTTGCGGAGTACGCAGGTGACGCCCGATGCTTCCCACGCTTCTGCAAACTCCGCGCGCTCGTCGGCGTCGACCGCCATGCGGGTCATCATCGACTCGATACGCAACCGTTCGACCTCGACCGCGTCGGTGCCCGCGTCCGCGGCGGCCATGACGGCCGTGACGTCCGGTGCGGCATAGGCCGAGAAGCCGTAGGACTCGACGACCGTCGCCTCGCGATGCAGCTCGAGACCGTGCTCCAGCTCGGTGGCCGTGGGCTGCAGAACCGCCAGCGCCGCCTCGCGCGCGCGCTGGATCGCCGGATTACGGTAGGTCATGCTCATCTCCTGGGGGAAGCACACCTGCGATGTGCGCAACGTTTTGGCTTGCGCAGGTGCGACCTGCACGGTAATCCCTTGAAGGGGACGTGTATAGAGCTGCCCGGATCTGTTTGCGCCGGTGCCGCCTTGATTTCTGCATGTCAATCATCACTGTCAATCTGCTTCTGGCTGAATGTCGTGCCGCAAAAAACCGGTCCCTCATCGTGACAACCGGTCGATCACATTGCGGGTGATTTGTTTGACCGGTTGTCACGATGAGGGACCGGGTTTTTGAGTCAGCGACGAGTCGAAACCCCTTCTGACGCACCCAGCGTCAAATTACTTGTCTGTTTTGCCGGCGGCTTTGGCGCATTTGGCGAGTTGCGTGTCGAGCCATGCGGGTTGGCGTTCGGCATCTTCGGCGGCTTCTTTGCGACGGATGGCGTTGCGCACCAGCATGGCGCCCAGCCAGCGGACAGGTTCGGGTGGGAAGAGCCCGCGAGGCCCGCCGACAAAGCCGCATCGGCTCCATTCGTCATCTGCTTCAAGTACCAGAGCAGCGAGGATCTGGCCGCCTATATAGGTTTGGGTGACGCCGTTACCGGAGTAGCCAAAGCCATAGAGAATATGCGGTTTATTGTTGAGTTTTCCAAAGAACGGGAAGCCGGTGACGGAGCGATCGGAACCACCGTTCCAAGTGGCGGCCAGGGGGACGTCGGCGAGCGTTGGGAAGAAGCGATTGATGGCGACTTTGAGTTGGCTTTCGTATTTGCTTGCTTCGAAAAAACTGGGAATCATGCGTGAGCCGTAGGCGAAGGTATTGCCGCCTTTGCCAAGCATGAGTCGGCCATCGGCGGTCGTGTGGTAGTAGTGGACAAAGGTACGGGAATCACAAATGGAGGCGCCGTGATTCAGACCGATCTCTGCCAGTAGCTCGGGGCAGGGTTCGGTGACGGCCATATCGGAAGATACCACGGCAATGGCGCGCGAGAATTGTTGGAAGGTGCTGGCCATCCAGGCGTTCATGGCCAAGACTACTTTCCTGGCGGTGATGGCGCCTTGGGCGGTGATGACGCGGGCGGGGCTGCTCTCTTCGAGTTTCTCCATGGCAGTGCCTTCATAGATGCGCACGCCCATGGCGCGGGCGACTCGAGCCATGCCGCGCACCAATAGGGCCGGCTGCACGCTCCCGGCCTTGGGGGAGAAAAACCCCTCCTGAATGTCTTCCGTGCCGGCAAAACGTTTGGCTTCGGTGAGGTCTTTTCGGGTCCAACTGTTGAGCTCGTGCTCACCGAGTGCATGGAGGACAGGATTCATGACCCCGACCTGTGAGCGATTGGTCGCCATATAGAGGGCGCCGTCGACCCGCAATTCGGCATTGATGTGGTGCTCCCGGCAAAATTCCTGGATGTCGGTGACTGCCCTTTCGGATGCCTCAACAAGGCGCAGGGCTTCGTTTTCTCCGTAGAACCTGCGCAACGTGAGAAATTTGGTTGCGAGGGTGAGCATGCAGCCGCCGTTGCAGCCCGAGGCCCCGTAACCGCAGAGATCCTTTTCGATGATTGCGACATCAAGCTCGGGGCTGCGCTTTTTGAGATGGATAGCGGTCCACAGCCCGGTATAGCCGCCGCCAACGATGCAGACGTCAGCAGTTGCATGTTCCGTGAGCGGCTGGGCCGTCGGATTGCCTTCAAGGCGAAGCGCCTGATCAAACATGTAGGAGCGAAAACCGCTCATACGAATTCCTCTGTTCGCGTTGGCGACCTTCGCGCGTTGGTCGCAGCCGGTTGCTGGAGTGAACTTCGTTGGCACTCAGGTTTCGCATCGAAAATGCCAGTGGCGAAATGCTTGATTCGCAGCCAGTATGATCAGCAGTACTTTTGCCGTATTACGCATTGCATAAACTACTTCTTCATATAAATGTCACATAGCCATTCTGCAGATTGACGGGCCTATCGTCGCCAAATCGGCGGACCGACGCCTTGGGCGGCGCGACTTCCGGGAAGCGGGTCACGCCGCGCATCAACCACCCGAGACGGGGACGCGGTCGTTGTATACCTCGAGGGCATCGGCGTCGCATAACGGATAAAGAAGATATGCCGGTACTTGCTTTAATCAGTGCGTACTACAATATTTTCGGCGCCGAACAGCAGAAGCTCGAATACGTTTCCCGGCTATGCGCGGCGCACGGCGTCGAGGTATGGGCGTTAACAACAAAGAGGGAGTGATGAAAACAGCGTGTGGCAAGACTGTGAATGTAATTTCGTTCTGTCGGACACCGCCCGCCGCTTTCTTGCTCATGGCTCCGCCTATCATCTCCGGGCTGACGCTGATGAGATGTGGCGAGGCTTAACCGCACGAGTTTTATCAACATGGCCGGGAGGTGAACATGCGAAGTCGGCAAGAGCCTGAATCGAGGTGCGAGGTCCGCTGGGCCGCTGAAGCGTGCGATCATCGCCACGATCCCGCGAGCAGCGCGCTGATCACTTATCTGACGTGCAGCGCGCTGACGAGCATCAATATCTATTGCGAACAGCCGTACACCTCGGCGGACGGCAACCGCGTCGCCATTCTCCGACGGCGGGACATGAGCTTCGATCGCAACTGGTCCCTGCTCGTCGCCGACCTGACGACCCTGAAGCTGGGCATGGTCGAGCAGGATTGCGTCCGCGGCATCGGCAACGCCGCCTGGTCCGGGATGATCCTGTATTCGACTGACGAAGGTCTGGTGCGACGGCTCAATCTGCTGTCACTGGAGACTGAGGAATTGTCGCTGCCTTCAGGGGGGATGCATTTCGTTGACATGTCCGTGTCTGTTTCGCCGGACCAGCGCTATCTCGCTATCGGGCGCGTCACCGGCACGCCGCCCACCGGGCAGATTGTCGTCATCGACCTCGAGACACAGACTGAGTGCGTGATCCTGGAACACCCGGAGCTGGTCAATTCGCACCTGCAATTCAATCCGCGCCACGGCCGTGACATCCTGATCCAGCATAATCGCGGCTCGAAATTGGCCGCCGACGGCACCGTGGAATCTTTGGCGGGGGCTGAGGGGACAACGCATTTCATCATCAGTCGCGACGGCTCGAACCGGCGCGACCTCGCCTGCGGTCCGCCGTTTACGTTGTCATCGACCGGGCACTCCAACTTCGTCGCGGATACGGGACGCATTGCCTGGACGACGCACGTCAGCACCAGCGATTCGTCACTGGATCCGCGGTATCCCGAGGGCAATCTGTTCACCGTCGGCCCGGACGATTCGACACCCACTGTCTTTGCGGCGCCCGAGCACCGATTCATTCACGTCAACGTCTCGCGCTGCGGCCGCTACTTTGTCAGCGATTCGCGGCCGCCGTCGATGTATAGTGATGCCGGTGTTCTCCACCCTGCTTCTCTGGTGATCGGCAACCTCGAGAGTGGTAAGTACGCGACCCTGGTCAGTGATATCGGCGGCCCCTCAGGTGGCGGTAAACACACCCATGCACATGCATATCTGACCGCCGACAACGGCAACGTGATCTACAACGCCCCGACGCTGTACGGCGCTACACAGGTATGCGCGGCTCGCGTTCCGGACGGTTTTCTCGAAACTCTGGAGTAGCCGGTCATGACGACACTGCAGGACACACAATGGTGCGAATTCGAGGCAAACGGCTTCCTGAAATTGGGGCGCGTAATTTCGGATGAGGATCTCGCGACGCTGCAGCAGCGCATCGACGATATCATGCTGGGCAACGCGGACGTCGATTACGAACGCATGCTGATGCAATTGGACGGCAACGTCGATCAAGACCGCATGAAGCAGGTCATGGCAGCGGAGACGGAACGACATGCGTATAGCGCGGCATATCCGCAGTCGAAAGGCCACAAGGTTGCGACGCTGAATTATCGCAAGATACAGGACCTCGAGTACGATCCGATCTTCCGGGACTATCTGCGGCGGCCGTTGTTCAGAGATATTTGCGGGCACGTTTACGGCGTCGATCGAAAGATCGCTGTTTATCGCGCCATGTTCATGAACAAGCCTGCGGGCGCCGGTTCACACCTGCCATGGCACCAGGATCGCTGGCCAGAACTCGACCGGGATCCACTGATCACGATCTGGACCGCACTCGACCCCGCCACCCGGGAGAGCGGCTGCCTTCAGATCATCCCGGGATCACACAAGAGATTGATCAATCCCTGCAGTTTCCTGACAGCAGAAGAGACGGTAGAGCATTGTCGGCGCGACAAGGTTCACCTGCTCGAGCTCGACGCCGGTGAGGCCGCACTCCTGCACAACTGGCTGCTGCACAGTTCCGGCGGCAATTCCAGCGCTCGGCCGCGACGCGCCTACAGTGTGTGTTATATGGACGCAGCGACGACCGACAGCACTGGAAAGTCATACAACATCGCGTTCGACGGGGGGGCATTGGCATGAGGGTTCTCAACGGCGGTCCCAATGTGCAGGTCGAAGAGGCGGTACTGTTTCCTTTTGACGATCAGTGCATGCCCTTCCGGTATCGTTTGCAGGTCGGTCTCGTCCCCGGCACGAACCCTTACAGGGGCCATGAACGCGTCCTGGAGACTGGGCCGTCCGGCAGCGCCGACCATCTGGGCATCGCGTTTTACGGCACGGTCATCCGCGTCGATGGGCAATTCAGAATGTGGTACCGGGCGCTGGGCGACGACGACGGAGTGGTCGGCTATCGCATTGCATACGCCGTCAGCGACGACGGCATCAATTGGGAAAAACCGTCCCTCGGTCTGACCAGCTTCAACAGCAGTACCGATAACAACCTGGTCGCACTCGACAGCGAGTACAGCAGCGAAATGAACGCCATTCTGGTGCTCCACGACCCGGAGGATCCGGACCCGGACCGGCGTTTCAAGCTGATCAACGAGGTCAGCCCGTTCTTCAACATCGCTGCTTTCAGCCCCGACGGTCTCCGGTGGATCATGTCGCCGCACAACCCGATCCTCAAACACAACACCGTAGAGCCCGGTGGCATCATGAAGTTCGACGGGGCTTACTACCTGACCGGGCAAGGGGGGAACGTCGGCAGCAAGCGTGCACTGGTCACGTATATGTCCTATGACTTCGAGCAGTGGACCGACGGCGTGGCGGTGGGGTTGCGCCGCGACCGGCCGCCGTACCGCCAGCTTCCTGGTCCGCATGCCGGTGAGCAGGTACACCTCGGCGCCAGCCTGTGGAATCGGGGAAATGTCATTCTCGGGGTATACGGCCAATGGCACGGCGAGTCGAACGACCGTGCATTTCTGAGTATGGACCTCGGGCTGGTGGTCAGCAACGACGGGCTGCACTATGCGGAACCGGTGCCGGACTTCCAGATTATAAGTGCCTATGAGATCAACCCCAATGCAGGCGGCGGGATGGTGCCGATGCCTTGTCTTGAACAGGGTCAGGGCTTCGAGAATGTGGGTGACGAGACCTTCATTTACTATGCGCCCTGGCGCGACTACTGCCACGGTAGTTTCGTATGCGTCGCGCGATGGCCGCGGGACCGGCTGGGATACGCCCAGGTCGTCCCTGATCCCAGCCCTGACTTGTTGACACCCGACGATACGCATTCGATGTTCTGGGCCAGACACATCGATGTTCCGATCGACCAGACGGATCCGCACATGGTTTCCTGTCCAATACAGCTTGAGAACCCGGACTGTCACCTCTTCGTTAACGCCGACGGTCTGTCGGAACAGGCTGAATTGTTGGTCGAGGTTATAGACCAACAATTCAGGCCGGTCCCCGGCTACGCCGGCAGCGACAGCATTCCGCTCACTGAATCGGGATTGCGCCAGATGGTTACGTGGCGAAGCGGCCCCAGGCTCGCAGGACTCGATCAGCCGATTCGAATCAAGGTCACATGGACGGGGAGCCGCCAGGACGCACATTTGTTCGCGGTATACCTGAGCGAAACAGAGCAGCACGACGCCAACCATGAGATAGTGCCGACAAGCAGCAGATCTCCACGTTAGTTCATCAGTCTCATAGGTGAATCAGAATGCTGAGAGCTGTCCCGAAAATAATCATGCCAGAATTGCCGGACCGCTCGCTACGCTCGCTTTGACTTTTTTTCCTGGCAATTCGAGATCTTCGACGGCGAGGTCTGCGTGGCAAACTTAGACCTTTCCGAGTATGTCCCTGGAAGTCGAGCTTTTTTCTCCGTTTCGGCTATCCCAGGACGTACCTTCGAGATCTTTCTCGAAGAGCACAAAGAGAATGAAAGTCGGATAGACGGTGTCAAAGACTTATTCCAGGGCACGGGCCAGCCGCCGACCTTGCTGCGCGAGGATGGTAGGACGATTGTCTCCGCAAAGAGACTGGATTGCAATTCCGACAAGAGCCCATTCGAGGTAGTGTTTGACCAGACAGTCTATCAGTTGAACCCGGTTAATATGAGTTTACTCGATAGGCTCGCAACGGGAATTTACATTCATATACCATTGAAACTCCCTCCGTTCAGAACTGCGGAAGAGCGGTCGGGTAGTTGGATCGATCCACCCCGCAAGAAGGTGGCTCACTCGAAAGACCATCGTGGAACTTCCCGAGTGCCTCCCTCTCGAAGTCCAAGTCTTCATAGCTGGGCTTGTTCTCTGTAGATGGGTGCCAGATATCGATCATGACAATTCCGGGTAGGTGGGTCAAACCTCTACAGGGTGAGCGCCTGCAGACGCACCGGGGTTATGCGCGCCTTTTGCGTCATCCCTGGTGAGGAATTTGAAAGGCCAGCGGCACCGCTTCGATGCTACGCTTGGCGCTTTTTATATTCGTCATGCGTCCCTCGGGGCGCGGTCATTTCGTTCGGTTACGAGCCAACAAAGATAGAACGGAGGCATGATGGGATCAACAGGTACGGAGGGTTAGCTTAAGCACACCATGGAAGCCGTCCTCCTCATCGTCGTCCTCATCGCCTCGGTCGTCGTGCACGAAGTCGCGCACGCGTGGCAGGCTCGTCGGGAGGGTGACGACACAGCCGACCGACTCGGTCGCATCACGCTGAACCCCTTGCCGC
>CAUZJQ010000083.1:0-14770 GCA_963580095.1 Lentisphaeria bacterium
AGACAAACGGTGTCCCGGCAAGGCTCGGTGGCATTCCCTCCATCAGCCGGTCCTGCACTTCCTCCTTGATCTTCTTGCGCTCCTTGCGCGTGAGGAAAGCGCCGTTGTTCCCCTCCATCATGGCGAATTCCGCCATTTTGCATTCCGCCTTGAGCAGTGACGGCGGAATCTTGCGCTGCGCACTCCGCAGTACGAGGTGGAGATAGCCGCCCATGTAGGCGGTCTCATCGTCGATGCGGGTGTCGAGCAGGTGGCGGCCGGTCACCCAGCCGAGTTCTTCCTTGTCTTTGACGTACTGTAGCGGCGGCGCCTTGCGAGCGGCAAAGCGCTCGAGCGCGTCATCGGGCATCTTGGCGGGCATGTGGCAGACGGAGAATGCGAATGATCCGGAATCAAATCCCATAATGTAGCTGGTGTAGGTGTCGGGTTTCGGGTTGTCTGAAGTCGGCGGAAGGGATGACTGAATGTTCCCCCGCGCGAGATCGGGAATTGCGACAGTAAACATGGCCGTGGCATGGCGTTTTCCAAATGCCGCGAGAGATTGTTCACCACCTTCGTACCTTCGTGGTGAAAAGATTGCCTGTTTCCACGATCCGGAATATCTTACTGGCGACGGTCAATCAGCAGGCATACTCATGCGGGGCGGTTCCTACGGCAGCTCGAAAGCAGCGTCCGTATCAATCGGGTAGATCTTCCGCCCAAGGCGGGTGAAGGGCAGGCTGGCGAAGTCCTGGCTCGTGACGCTGGCGGTGTCAACGTTGAAGATACTGCCGGCAATCGGCCCGAAACCGCTCCGGAAGTGCCCGGTCGATTTGACGCAGATATACTTCAATTCACGGCAGTCGAGTCCGAGGCTGCGTGAGAATGCCAGATCGATCGGTTGACAGTATTCCGAGATCACAACGACAGAAATGCCGTCCTGCCGGACTAAGGCAGAGTCGCCATAGAACGCCTCCGCTCCTTCCCACATCGGCCCGTCATAAATCGAGCGGCCATCGCTCACCGCGAGCACTTCTACGGTCATCGGCACGGGCGGTCCGCAGATCTCACATGACTTACCGCCCATCTGCACATCGATAGTCGCGCCCACACCGGCAGCCATCGCCTGCTGCACAACCGCGGGATCGACGACGTACAGGATCGCCGCGTCCTGCAATCCTCGATCGATGAACAAATTGAGAATCTCGACGCCGTCACTGGGGGAGCCGCCGCCAGGGTTGTCCGCCTGGTCGGCAAGGACAATCGGGTATTTGCCAATGCTATCGCCCTCGGCGAGTGCATCCGCCGGCTTCATCAGCGCCCGCTGCCAGTCGTCTCGGCGGTGCCAAAGCCATTTTGCCAACTCATCGGCAGTCTGCTGCGCCAGCGTCGGGTCGTTGTCGGTCACGACAATGGTCGAGGCACCAACTATCGGGATGTCGGCCCACTGGTATCCCAGTCCGATGCTGGCGGTCAACACACCAGGACGCATCTCGATATCGAAACAGTGCTGGTACGCAGACTTGATCGGTTCTTCCGCGGATATCATTTTGGCCGCAGCCCAGAACATCGGGATCGGCCGGTACGCCATGGTCGGGCGGATCTCGCCGCGGATGGTGCGGACCATCATGTCGGCGGCTTCAAGGGCGCGTTCGGCCATGTCGACGTGCGGGTAGGTGTCTTCGATGATCAGGGCGTCGGCATTTTCGACCATCAGCGGGCCGATGTTACAGTGCGGGTCATGCACGGCCATGATCAGGCAGTCGGGGCCAACCAGTCCACGCACCGCCTGCAGGATATCGCCATCCCCGTCATCGAGACCCTGGACCGAGTAGCCGCCGTGCAGGTCCAGCAGGACACCGTCCACCGGCAAGGCATCACGCAGTCGATCAAGCAGCCGGTTCTTCAGTATCTCATGGAGATCAAGCGCTGGCTGCCGGCTGCAGTGCGGATATGTCGCGATCAACGGCACCAGCTCAGCGCCATGCAGGCGGACCCCCTTAATGAATCCGTCGACAACCGTGTTCGCCTCGCCGGACAGCGCTGCCAGTGCTTCACCTTCGAAGTATCTGCCTTCCGATTCAAAAACCTCGAGCGATGTTTCGATGGGTGAGAAGCTGCTGCTCTCGTGTTGGATGCTGCCTACGGCAATTCGCATGCCACCCCTCGTGATTTTTTTTCGTGACTATTTCCCACGCAGCACCGCCACTATCTGTTCGATTGCCTGACCAATCTCTGTTTCCGTTGTAGAGCGTCCGACAGAAAGTCGCAATGTGCCGGCTGCAAACTCCGCAGATACATGCATCGCGATAAGCACCGGTGAGACACTGGGTTCACCGCTGTGGCATACGGCGCCGGCGGACACAGCGATGCCCGGAAGCGCAGCCTGCAACGCTGATTGCAGGTGCTCCCGCAATTCAAACATGCGATGACTGTACTCCCCCCGGATTGTCCCGAATCAATTCACATGCTTTCCATCGGCCATTTGCCTGATTGGATTTGTACGGTAGGGTGATCGTGTTCGACTATACATCGGCCGCAGGCACGGTGCCATGCCGATTCCGATCAACCAATCCCCGAATCCTCCGAATCCTATGGACCCGAAATACAAGATCGACGACACCGCCAATCTGCTCAGTCCGAGCATGATCATTTATCGCGAACTGGTGATCGCAAACATCGAAGAGATGATCCGGATCGCCGGTACCCCGGAGCGACTCCGGCCCCACTGCAAAACGCACAAGATGGCGGAGATCGCCAAGCTCGAGGTCGACCGCGGCATTACCAGACACAAAGCGGCAACATTCGCCGAGGTCGAGATGCTGGCAGATGCCGGCGCGGCCGACATCCTGCTCGCCTACAACCCGGTCGGGCCGAATATCCAGCGCACGATCGCGGTGCGAGAGAAGTACCCCGACATACTGTTCTCGGTGACGGCCGACCACCCAGCGGTTCTGGCGGATCTGGCGCAGGCAATGACCACCGCCGGACAGTGCGTCGATGTACTCGTCGACATCAATCTCGGCATGAACCGCACCGGGCTGAACGTGGACGACGATGCATTCAATCTGTACCGCGATATCGTTGAAAGAGACGGTGTCACGCCCGGGGGACTGCACCTGTACGACGGCCATAATCAGCAGATCGATGTCGATGAACGCCAGGCAACAGTCGATGCGACGTGGGGGCCGGCGATGGCATTCCGCGAACGGTTACTGGCCGAAGGCTGGCCGGTGCCGCGGTTGGTGTGCGGCGGCACCCCGACCTTTCCGGTGTACGCCGCGAAGCCGGAGCCGGGTATCGAGTGCAGCCCGGGCACGATTGTGCTGCATGACGCGTATTACGAGCGCAATTTCCCGGACCTGAACTTCACACCGGCAGCAGTCATCCTGACGCGCTGTGTCAGTCGGCCCGGCTCGGATCTGGTAACCTTCGACGTCGGCAATAAAGCGATCGCCGCTGACCCGGCCATTGACAGTCGGGCGTTTCTCCCGGACCTGCCCGAAGCGGTGCCGAAGTACCATAACGAAGAGCATCTGCTGCTGCAAACGAAAGATGCCAAGCGCTTCACACCTGGTGACGAGACCTTGGTAATTCCCGGTCACATCTGCCCGAGTGTGGCATTGCATCGCGAGGTGTACGTGGCGGACGGCGGCAAGGTCATCGGTACCTGGCAGGTGACAGCGCGCGATCGAGTGTTGAGCATCTAAAAGCGGGTTCCAACATTCAGTCCGTTGCTTCACGCTCCTCTTGATCGAATCTGGCAACGTCGATCGCTCAAGAGGTGCCATGAAATGCGGGATTGTGAGTGAGATGAAAAAAACAAATTCAGATGGGAGCAACACATGTTGAATCAGTTATTTGACCTGACAGGGCGAACGGCGCTGGTGACGGGCGGGAGTAAGGGGATCGGCAAGAGCATTGCGCGCGGCTATGCCGAAGCCGGGGCGAACGTCGTGATCACGGCGCGCCATGAAGATGAACTGCAGGCAGCCTGCGCCGAGATCGGCGACGGTCTCGATGTGCAAGTGGCCTATCGCCTCTGCGAAATGACCGACCGGGCACAGTGCGACGACATGATACGCTCGGTGCAGGCCGAATTTTCGATTGTCGATATCCTGTGCAACAACGCCGGCAGCAACGCCCCTCAACCACTGGTCGATATCGACGATGCGGATTGGGACCGCGTGCTGGAGTTGAACTTCACAAGCTGCATGCGGTTGGCGCGCGGTTTCGCGCCGGCAATGATCGAACAGAAATGGGGCCGCATCCTGCACATCTCGTCGATCATGGCGCTGACCAGTGCCGCGGGACGCGGCGTTTACTCGGGCACCAAGGCAGCACTCGTTGGAACAACACGGGCACACGCCATCGAGCTGGGACCGCACGGGGTGACAGTGAATTGCCTGGCACCGGGACCTGTCGCGACAGATATGCTGACGACCATGCTGAGCCCGGAGCAGCGGGCGGGGTTTTGCGATCGCGCTTCTCTCAAGCGCCTGGGCGAAACCATCGAGATGGTCGGGCCGGCGCTACTGCTTTCCAGCGATGCCGGCAGCTACATAACCGGTGCCGTCCTGGTCGTCGACGGTGGTGTGATCTGCCGATCGTTTTAGTGTCTCGTCAAACGAATTTTGCCGTGCATCTTTCAATCAGCGCCGTCAACAAACGCTTCGCCTCGACGGGTGACGTGTTGTCTGACATTAACATCGATGTACCGGGCGGCCAGTTCATCACCCTGCTCGGACCGTCGGGATGCGGCAAGTCGACGTTCCTGCGGCTGCTGGCGGGACTCGAATCACCAGACACCGGCAGCCTCCGATTCGACGACCGGGATCCGGCCTCGCGCGAGAGTCTTGGCTACGTCTTTCAGGAACCCCGGCTGCTGGCGTGGCGCACCGCAGCAGAAAATATCGCGTTGCCTCTGGAGATCGAAGGTGTCGCCGGTGAAAACTACACACAACTGGTCAATGATGCGCTGAAGCTGGTCCGTCTCGAGGCCTTTGCGAAGAGTTTCCCCGACGAGCTTTCCGGCGGCATGCGCATGCGTGTGTCGGTCGCCCGTGCACTGGTCACATCACCGCGCCTGCTGTTGCTCGACGAACCATTCGGCGCCCTCGACGAAATGACCCGTCAGGATCTCAACGACGAGCTCATGCGGCTGTGGCTGGAGCGCAACTGGACGGCAGTGTTCGTGACCCACAATGTCTTCGAAGCCGTCTACCTCAGCCAGCGCATTCTGATCATGAGCGCCAAGCCGGGCAAGATCATCGCCGATATCGAGGTGCCATTCGACTATCCGCGTGAAGCGCAGTTGCGGGCGCAGCCGGAATTCGCTGCTGTAGTCGGGCGTGTCATGGAGAGGCTGACCGATGCCAGTTAATGTGGGAGGTGAAATCGCGGCCGCGGAGAAAGGATCCAGAGAATCTGAACCGGAAGTTCAGGATCGCCGGAGCGGAACCCACCTCCCCCACGCTTGCTGGTCAAAGCAATGAAAACAATCGCACGTAATATTCTGCCGCCACTGCTGGTGTTCGTCGTCTTCGTCGCGGGATGGGCGTTGTTCGTGAAAATTTCGGACATCGCGGAGTTCGTGCTGCCGGGACCGGATCGGGTGTTCGAGAAGATGATCGAGCACCGGCAGGCACTGCTGAAAGCAACGCTCAGCACCGGCATAGTGGCACTTGCCGGCTTCGGGTTGAGTCTGGTCGTCGGCTGTCTCTCGGCGTTTGTCATGGCGCAGACGCGCGTGCTCGAGCGGTGTTTTTACCCCTATGCCATTTTCCTGCAGACCGTACCGATCATCGCCATTGCGCCGATCATCATCATCTGGTTCGGCCCCGGCGTGCCGTCAATCATCTGCGTCTCGTTCATGATCAGTCTGTTCCCGGTGATCACCAATGCGACCGCCGGCCTGGCGAATCCGCCGCGGGAATATCTCGAACTGCTGCGCGTCTATGATGCGAGCTGGTGGAAGACACTGGTCAAGGTTCGCATTCCGGCGGCAGTTCCATATATTATTACGGGTGCCAGGATTTCGGCAGGATTATCGGTTGTCGGTGCGATCGTCGGCGAGTATTTCACCAGCATGATGAATCTCGACTATGGTATCGCTTATCTCGTCATCATGAATGCCGAGAACGCACGTACCGCGTATCTCTTCGCGACCACACTGATGTCGGCTCTGCTCGGGCTGGTGATCTTCGCCGGTGTGAGTCTGGCGGGCAACCTGATCCTGCGTCGGGGACATTATCAACAGGGAGAATGAGATGAGCAAGCAAGTGGCAAGCGGCTGCTGGCAAGTGGCCCGTCGACAGACCCAGGGTCAGCGACGGATGGCAGGTGGCAGGTGGCAGGTCGGACTGCAGCGATTCGGGTTGATAATTGCTGCTGTGCTGCTGGCCAGCTGCGGCAAGCCGGAGCAGAAAGCCGACCCGACAACGCAGAGTCCAGCGGCGCCGAACCTCCCGCAACGGGAGTTGACGAAAATGACTCTGGCGCTCAACTGGTTTCCGGAGGCGGAGCACGGTGGTTACTACCATGCGAAAATCAAAGGACTCTACGCCAAGCATGGCATCGACCTGGAGATCTTCAAGGGCGGGCCTGGCACCCCGGTCGAAATCGAGGTGGGTACCGGACGCAAGGATTTCGGCATCGTCAATGCCGACAAGATTCTCAGCACCCGCGCCGAAGGCGTGCCGATCGTTGGGCTGCTGGCGCCGTTCCAAGTCAGTCCGCGCTGTATCATCGTACGAGAATCGTCGCCGGTAAAAACGTTCAACGACCTGAAGAACATGACCTTGATTGCCAACCCCGCGAAACCGTTCGTCAAGTTCCTGCAGCACAAGTATGGGCTCGAAGGGGTCACGATCATCCCGTACAAGGGTGGGCTTGTGACGTTTCTGAGCACTGACAACGCAGCAGTGCAGGGATACATCAACAGTGAACCACTGATCCTGGCTGAAAGGGGCGAGCGCGTGCGGACGCTATCGCTGGCCACGGCAGGCTTCAATCCGTATACCAGTGTCCTGGTGACCAGCGAAAAAATGATCGCGGAAAATTCCGAACTGGTGCAAGGCATGGTGCGTGCCTCGCAAACCGGTTGGCTCTCGTACCTGTTGTTTTCCGCTCCCGCCAACTCCGAGATCCAACGACAGAACAGCGAGATTGAAACGTACGTTCTCGAGGAGGGCGCCAAGCAGCTCGGACCGCTGATGCTGACCGGTGATGCCAAGTTGGCGGAGTTCGGCACGATGACCGAAACGCGCTGGGCCGAGTTGCAATCACAGCTGGTCGACTGCGGCGCGATCAAAGACAGCGGCAAGCCGGTCTCCGAAGCATTCACGACCAACTTCCTGAGGTGAGCCTGGGAACCCGACCGGCACGAGCACTGACAGCCTCTGTTGAAGCGAACAGCGCAGCATCTGCGGATCCGCAGTTCAAAAACGGTCCGGGACAGATGGCCGCCAATCAGCAACGGGCAAGGCACCCGCACTCCGTAGTTGTTCAGCTCCAGGTCTCGTCGAAAATTTCTTCCTTGTAGCCGATGGTGACACGCTCACCGTCGGTGACGATGGGGCGTTTGATCAGGCGGCCGTTGCCGGCGAGCAGATCGAGCAGATCGGACTCGGGCAGGGACTTGACCTTGTCTTTCATGTTCAGTTCGCGATACTGCACGCCCGATTTATTAAAAAGGTCACTGATCGTGTAGCCAATGGCCAGTGCCCTCTCGAGCAACCGTCGCGGTGGGGGATCGATCGTGATGTCATGATCCTCGCTGGCAATACCCGCCGCCGCCAGTGCCTTCTGCGCTTTGCGGCACGTGCCGCATTTGGCGTAACCGTAGTAAATGATCATAGGTTTTATGTGTGGAGTTGGGTTGTTGGACAAGGTGCATTGTATCAGATATGCGGGCGTTCCGCAAGACACCGGGGAACGAAACGCTTGATTTCATCCCCTCTCTTGCTACTTTCTCCGTCCGCCACAAGGGCTCGTCGTAGCCGATTGACACTTTGCGCGCGAGGAATTAACCATGCATCAGACAACTGACGATCTGAGAATTTCGGCTCTGCGGCCATTGCTTTCGCCGGCGATTCTGATGGAAGAGTTCCCGATCACTGAAGACCTCAGCACCCTCGTGGCCAGCACTCGCGAGGGAACCAGTGCGGTGATTCGCGGCGACGACGACCGCCTCATCGTGGTCGTCGGCCCCTGTTCGATTCACAACCCCAGGGCCGCGCTCGAGTATGCCAGCCTGCTGCAACCTTACCATGCGAAACTCGCGGGTGAACTCTGCATCGTCATGCGCGTATACTTCGAGAAACCGAGGACCACAGTAGGTTGGAAGGGGCTCATAAACGACCCCGATCTCGATGGCAGTTTCAATATCAACAGCGGTCTGCACCAGGCGCGCAAGCTGTTACTGGAGATCGGCGAAATTGGCCTGCCGGTAGGCTCCGAATTTCTCGATACGATCATGCCGCAGTTCATTGCCGACCTGATTTCGTGGGGAGCAATCGGCGCCCGTACAACGGAAAGTCAAGTTCATCGCGAGCTCGCTTCCGGCTTGTCGATGCCGGTCGGCTTCAAGAACGCCACAAACGGTAATGTCCAAGTCGTCGCCGACGCCATCGCCGCCGCGACGCATAGGCATCATTTTCTGTCCGTCACAAAGCAGGGAATTTCGGCGATCGTCGCGACCTCCGGCAACGATTCTTGCCACGCCATTCTACGTGGCAGTACCCAAGGGCCGAACTACGACGCAGAGAGTGTTCGACAAACCACCGCACTGCTCACGCAAGCCGGGGTGAATCCCAGAGTGATGATCGACTGCAGCCACGGCAACAGCGCCAAGGACCCCGAGCGTCAGCCGGCAATCGCGCAGGACTTTGCCGCGCAAGTAGCCGGCGGCTCCCGGGACCTCATCGGGGTCATGCTCGAAAGCAACCTGCTCGGCGGCAGCCAGCCACTCAACGATCCGTCGAAACTGGTCTACGGCCAGAGCATCACCGACGCCTGCCTTTCGTGGAAACAAACGGTACCGGTGCTGGAAGATCTGGCCCTCGCAGCAAGTCGGCGACGTGAGCGCTGAGCCCCTTCTGAAAGGCTGCGGAACGACGTCTATGGGTTTTCCCACAGCTCCGCAACGACATCAGCCCCCTCATGCCCGCTGTATGCTTCCCGCTCGCGGCTCACTGTAGCCATGGATAAGTCATAGCCTCATTCGATCTCCAAGTCCAAATCCCCGGCCAGGTCGACGACGCGCTGCCAGGACACATCGTCGATGGTGATACCGTCTGACGAGCGGCGACAGCGCAGACGCGATTCCAGCTCGTAGGGAACGCGCACCGGCTCGGCCGGATCAATCGGAGCGGATGAGTTGACGTAGGCGAGCATCGCATCCAGCTCCTGCTCGAACTGCGCCCGAGGCAGAAAGGCATCGACACGAGTCGCCATCAGGAAGAAGTTGGAGCCGTGCGTATAGACCTCGTCGACCGGCCGGCTTACGCCCCCACCGGACAAGGCACCTGCCAACGCTTCAACGGCCAGGGCAAGCGCGTACCCCTTGTGTTCGCCGAACGGCAGGATCGCTCCCGGCGGCGACCCGTGCAACGCCGCGGGGTCCGTGCTGGTCTGGCCGGCGGCATCGATGACAATGCCCGGGGGAATAGCCTCGCCCCGCCGCTGCGCCAGGCGGATCTTGCCTTCCGGTGCGGCGCTCGTCGACATGTCCATTACCAGCGCACCCGCGTCCCGCCCACTGGGAAAACCCCAAGCCAACGGATTTGTCGTGAGCCGTGGCTCGCGGCCGCCCCACGGTGCCACGAACTGGCCGGCGCCCCGGGCGTGGCAGCAGACGAAACCGATGTGACCGGCATTCGCCAGATCTTCCGCATAGTGACCGAGCCGGCCGATGTGAGTTGCGTTGCGGACCGAAATAAGGCCGGCACCGAGCTCGCGCGATTTTTCGATCGCCATGGCGCACGCTTTCGTCGCGGCCACCGCGCCATAGGTGTAGTTCGCGTCAATCAGGCAGGTCGCGCCGCCGTCGTTTACCACCTCCATGCAATCGTCGGCAGCAGCCTTGCCGTCCACCAACCAACCGGCATAGTCGGGCAGCCGCATGAACCCATGTGAATCGATGCCGACGAGATTGGCGCTGACGAGGTGGTCGGTGACACATTCAGCCACCGCTTGCGTGGCACCGGCAGCCTGCATAATGCTGCTGCCAAGGGCTCGTAACATCTCTGGGGATTTGGTAATCATATCTTTATGGAGTGATGAAGAATTACGAACGATCTTTTAGGTGGCATCCGGTGAAACGTTCAGGAATCCCCTTCAAGCTCGTCCCGCACCGCGGCACTCAATTGCTCCATGAACGTGACGAGATAGAGGCAATCGGCCCCGGCCTGGAACCATTGGATGCCGCGTCGCGCCAGGCTGCAGATCCGCTTCACGTCGGTGCCCTGTCCACAGCCCACCGGCAGACCTGCTGCCCGGGCACTGGCAATGACCTTATCCATCGCTGCCACGATTTTTGGATGATCCCCCTGTCCGAGCAGTCCATAGGACCCGGACAAATCCATCAGGCCGAGCACCACACCATCCAACCCGTCGACGGCGACGATCTCGTCAATGGCCTCGACGGCTTCAGCGGTTTCTATCATCACCGCTACGAACAGGCCGGCATCCGCCTGCTTGATGTACTGGCCCATATCGTCACGGCAGTAGTTGGTTGGAATCATCGGCCAGAAGCCGCGCCGGCCGACTGGTGGATAGCGGCATTCGGCGACGATACTCTCCACCTCGGCAACGGTGCGCACCTGCGCTGCCACGATACCGTGGGCGCCGGCGTCGAGCACGTTCTGCACCAATGGCGCGTCGGAAGGGGGAACGCGTACGATGGCCGGCGTCTTGTTGTGCCGAACGGTCAGCAAATGCGTGCGAAGCGTGTCCATACTCATCGCCTGGTGCTCGAGGTCGAACCAAAAAAAGTCCACCGAGTCAGCCAGCGCCGCACTCGCCTGCGGGTCGGTCATGTAAATGCCAGCCCCGAGCAAAACCTCGCCTGCCTGTAACCGTCGCCGAAATTCAATGACTGCGTCGAACATTTTCAATTCGGTTCGTTGATTTTTGCATCGTCCAGGTGGCAGGTCACGACCGCGGCCACCAGGGGTTCATCGCCGACCGCCTCGATGTCGTGCTCGACGTTCGGCGGCATGAATGCCGCGCTTCCGGGCCCGACCGTACTGGTTTCGTCACCCACGGTGATTCGGGCCTGGCCGGCGAAAATATAGTAGCACTGCTCCCAGTTCTTGTGGTGATGACTGCCATGGGCCTTGCCAGGCGGCCACGTGTGTACCGACAGCTGTATCCGTTCCGAGGCAAACTGGTTGAGCGGCTTGGCAATCCGATCAGGCCCGTAGATCGCTTCGGGACCAGCAATGATAACAGTCAACCCTTCCTTTTCCGGCCGGTGCAGAAAGCCCGCGAAAGGCTCCAGGTCTTCGGGGGTATGAATGTATTGCATGACGGTTAGTCTCCTGTTCCTGTGTGGTTTGTCTTTCCGCTCAGTAAAGCCAATCACCATGTTCCAGCCTCAGACACACACGCGGCAGGTCATGCCGCCATCGAGGACAACGGCATCGCCGGTCAACCACGAGGCATTGTCGGAGGCCAGAAACACGGCCAGACGGCCAATGTCTTTCGGTGTACCAAGCCGTGGCAATGGCGTGGCATCGCGGCATTGCTCAATGAGCTCCGGCGTGGCGTAGTCCTGCAACGCCGTTTCAATGTATCCCGGACAGATGGCATTGACAGTGATATTTTCCGGGCCGAGCTCAATGGCCAGGTCCCGCACCATGTTCACTACGGCGGCCTTCGCCGACGCATACGGCGGGCCGCCGCCGCCGCCGAACGCGTTCACTGAGGAGATCTGGATGATCCTGCCACAGGCTGATTTTTTCAGGTGCGGCACGGCCAGCTTCGTGGCGACGAAAACGGATCGCAGATTGAGGCCGATCACCTGATCCCACTCGTCAATGGAGATCGATTGGCTGTCGCCGGGGTAATTGCTGCCGGCGTTGTTGACCAGGATGTCGAGCCGCCCCTGCCACTGGATAGTCTCGTCGATCAGGCTCTGGAGTTGATCGATATCGGTCACGTCGGTGTGGATGAAACGCCCTGCTGTGCCCAGCTTTTCGATCTCTTCGAGGGTCGTGGTCGAAACATCGGTCTCGTGGTAGATACCGCGACGCGGGTCCTCCCGAATGTCGGCAACAATGACCCGGGCGCCTTCGCGGGCGAGCTCGAGGGCGATGCCACGGCCAATTCCCGATGAGCCGCCGGTGACAATCGCAACGCGGTCCTTGAGTAACATGGGTCTACCTCCGAAGCCTGGGCTTAACGAACTTGATTCGTCGTTGGGTCAACTCATCCCAGCGCTATCCGGCTACTCAGAACGTTCGGCAGCAGAGTCGTCACGGTCGACGAAATGCTGAATGAGCCGCAAAAACCCCGCTGTCCGGCAAGTTTCATCAAATGCCGGCCGCAACGAGATCTCCGACCTCCACCGTGGAGTACCCCATCTGCCCGGCCCCCATATGCTTCAACTTGTTCGCCGTAACTTCCATGACCGAATTCTCGACCGCGGCAGCGGCATCGAATTCGCCCAGGGTGTCGAGCATCATACCTGCGGCGCAGACAGCCGCCAGCGGGTTGATGATGTTCTGGCCCGTGTACTTCGGTGCCGAACCGCCGATCGGCTCGAACATGCTGACGCCCTCGGGATTGATGTTGGCGCCGGCGGCAATGCCCATACCGCCCTGCGTGATGGCGCCCAGATCCGTGATGATATCGCCGAACATGTTCCCTGTGACGATGACGTCGAACCACTCCGGGTTTTTCACCATCCACATGCAGGTCGCATCGACGTGATAGTATTCCCGCGTGATCCCGTCGAAATCAGCGGCTCCGATTTCGTTGAAGGCGCGATCCCAAAGGTCATAGACGTAGGTCAGCACGTTGGTCTTGCCGCACAGCGCCAGGGTATTCTTTTTGTTCCGGCGGCGTGTATACTCAAAAGCGTAACGCAGGCAGCGCTCGACCTGGAAGCGGGAGTAGACCATGCTCTGAATGGCAACTTCCTGCTCTGTGTTCCGCATCGAAACACCGCCGGCGCCGGTGTACACACCGCCGCTGTTCTCTCGCACAACAACGTAGTCGATGTGTTCCGGGCCCTTCTCCTTGAGCGGGCACTCAACACCCGGGAACAATTTCACCGGCCGTAAATTGATGTACTGGTCAAGCTCGAAACGCAGGCGCAGCAGAATGCCCTTCTCCAGAATACCGGGCGCTACATCGGGATGCCCGATGGCACCCAGATAGATCGCATCGAACTTGGAAAGCTCCTCGGAGGCGGTATCCGGCAGGATCTCCCCGGTGGCGAGGAAATGGTCACCGCCGAATTTGAATGACTCGTAAGCGAGTTTGAAGCCGAACGCCTGGGCTGCAGCATCCAGGACTTTCTTGCCTTCGCAAACGACTTCCGGACCGGTACCATCGCCGGGTATCACGGCAATGTTATAAGACTTAGACACGTTCGACCTCTGTGCGGGTTGGGGGTGGTTAAAGGAGTTCCGCGATCTGCACGGCATTCAAAGCAGCGCCTTTCAGCAACTGATCGCCACAAACAAACAGCGCCAGGCCGTTGTCGCAGCTGATGTCGTCCCGAATGCGGCCAACGGCGATGTCGTCCTTCCCGGTCCACTCCAGCGGCATCGGGAAGTAGTTCTTTTCGCAATCATCGACGATCGCGATACCCGGTGCCTTCGAAAGTGCTTCACGGGCCTCTTCGACACTGACCTTGCGATCCTGCTCGATCGAGATCGCTTCACTGTGGGCCCGAAAGATCGGCACACGTACCGTCGTCGGGCATACCCGGATGGCATCGTCGTGCATGATCTTGCGAGTCTCGTCGACCATCTTCATCTCCTCTTCGCAATAACCGTTGTCGCCCATGGCACTGTTGTGACTGAAGAGGTTGAAGGCAATCTGATAGGGAAACATCTCCGGCGTCACGGACTCGCCTGCCAGGACCTGTCCCGCCTGTACCCGCAGCTCTTCCATGGCCTTGGCACCGGCGCCACTGGCACTCTGGTACGTACTGACCGTAATGCGGCGGATCGGCGAGATATCGTACAACGGCTTGAGCGCTACTACCATGATAATCGTCGTGCAATTGGGGTTCGCGATGATCCCCTTGTGCGCTGCAATGTCTTCGGGATTCACTTCCGGTACAACGAGCGGCACATCGGGGTCCATGCGAAAAGCACTGGAGTTGTCGACAACCACTGCGCCGGCCTTGACTGCCGACGGTGCGAACTCCTTCGAGCGGCCACCGCCAGCACTGAACAGGGCGATGTCAACCCCCTCGAAACAGTCATGGGTCAACTCTTCAACCTCGATCTCCTCGCCCCGGTACGGCAACTTCTTGCCAACCGACCTGCTGGAAGCCAGCAGTTTCAGTGAACCTGTCTCAAAGTTACGCCGCTCGAGCGTTTCGATCATCTCGATCCCGACGGCGCCCGTGGCACCGGCAATTGCGACTGTATATGGTTTTGCCATAATCTGGTTTCTCCCTGGTTTCCTATGCCGCGTACTGGAGATACACGGTCGCTGGTCAAATAAAATACCAAAAACAGTCAATATAGCGCCTATTTGCAACCATCGTCAACAGATCGGACAATCGAAAAATTGATCTGTCGATTTCACAAATCAACGCAGACCAATC
>CAUZJQ010000084.1:0-14755 GCA_963580095.1 Lentisphaeria bacterium
TCTCCGATAAGCGCGGCGCAGAAATTGTCGCCGATCGCTCCGAGCAACATGGAAACGGCGAACGATCCATAGAATATGATCAGGGCCAGGCGGAAACAGTTGTCGTAATACAGCCGTGCCGACATTTCTCGCAGGATCTGTCGCATCCCCCAGATCCTGACCTTCTCGAAACGGTAAAGCTGTGCGTGCCCGCGCCCAACGAGCGTGTGCAGGTAGCGGATGACACCCTCGCTGCGCTGGGCGCTGACGGCACAGGAAAGGTCGGAGCAGACCTCGCGGTGCAGCCGGCAAAACTCGGTAATCAGTTCGCCCGACAATTTTTTCTTGCGCGGAGTGTTGAGCTTTGCCAGCAGGTAGTCGTACCGCCGCCAGCTCTTTTCCTTCTGCTTGATTAGCGTGTCTTCGTCCATGTCCTTATGCGTGGGCGGTGTTCAATTCGGGGATGGAAATGTTGCGGTCGCCGATATAGATGTGTCGGTATAGGGCACACATAAGTGCATCTATGTCGATCCCCTTCGGCAGTTCGAGCTGTGCTTCCAGCAACTCGACAGCAGGCTGGACGAGCTCGACGAGGAGCGCTCGCGGCAGTTTGTTGCGTTTTTCGGCATACAGCTGCACGGTTTTTTTGAGCGAAGAATCCAGCGCTATGCGTCGTGGCAGCAATGCATGTACGGCTTCTGTCGCTTTGATATCCACGGCCGACAGGCTCGGACTGGTGATGCGCTGCTCGATCACGACCATTGTATTGGCTGCAAGGTCGCCCAGTCGCTGGTAGCGACGTGTGAAGACCATCAACATGACACCGGTGGCATAGAGGGCCGGGAACTGATCGGCTGGCCGCAGAAGATTACGGATGATGCTTTGCTGCGACGACAGCGGTGTGCCGTTGACGTTGATGACCCGCAGGCTACAGGCCCGTTTGCCGATCGACTGCCCATTCGTGAACGTTTCGAAGGCCACGAAATAAAGCCATTCAATGACGAACATGATAACCAGAAACAAGCCCCCCCCGATTTCACCGAATGGTTTGAGCGCAACCGCGAGCAGGACGAGGATCAACGCTTTCACGAGGAAATCTATAGCGTAGGCAAAGCTGCGGAGCATTGGCCCGGCCAGGCGGTACTCGAATTTTACATTCTCCGGCGTGACCAGCTCACAGGTCGTATCTAATTGGGTGCTCAAGCTGCGCAACGACAAGTGTCCTGTAGCGTAAAATATTCCACTGCGTGGAACTATACATCAGATCTGCCCCATCGTCGCGCTGCGACCGGTAACCTCGGGCCATGCATAAGAGCCGGCCAGCCTCCGGCTTCCCCAGGCGTAATCAGCTGGCGCGATCGAGCGTCGTGCGCACGCGCTGCAGGAGTTTGCTCGGGGCAAACGGCTTCTGCAGCAGTGAATCGGCCAGTGTCGAGATGTCCCGGTCGCGACAGGAATCGTCGTCGATGCGCCCGGACATGAAGAGGATCGGTAATTCCGGCTGGCGCTTACTGATTTGATCCGCCAGCTTGAAGCCGTTGAGATGGGGCATGACGATATCTGTGAGCATCATGTCGACCCGGCAGGCCTTGTCGAATGTGTCGAGTGCTTCCTTGCCATTGCAGGCGCGCAGGACTGTATAGCCGCGGCTTTCGAGTACGCCGCTCGTGAGATCGAGAATCTGCGGATCGTCTTCGACGACGAGGATGGTCTCGTGACCGCCTGTGATGTTTGCCAGTGGCCGCTTCTTGGCTACAACTTCGATTTCGTCCACTGTCGGCAGATAGATACTGAACCGCGTGCCTTTTTTCGGCGTGCTGTGAGCCTCGATGTCACCGCCCATCTGGTGCACGAAGCTGTAGACCATCGCCAGTCCCAATCCGGTACCTTTGCCGACCTGCTTGGTTGTGAAGAACGGTTCGAAAATTCGCTGCAGCGTTGCTTCATCCATACCAAAGCCGGTGTCGCACACGTCGATGCGGACGTAGCTGCCGGCCTTGAGTTTTGCTATTTCGCCGGTGCCCAGGGAAGTGGTGAGCGTGCGTATGTCCACCTTTCCACCGTCCGGCATGGCGTCGGAGGCGTTGACAACGAGGTTCATGATCGCCTGTCCGAGTTGACCGCAGTCAACCTGTACACAGCCCAGATCGTCGTCGAGCACCAGGTTGAGCTCGACGTTTGCGGCGATCAGGCGCCGTAGCATTTTGGACATGTCGTTGATCGTCGTATTCGGATTGGCCACGGTCGCCTGCAATGCATCCTTGCGGCTGAAAGCCAGAAGCTGCTGTGTCAGCATAACGGCACTATCGCCTGCTTTGTCCAGCTCATTGACGAAACGTGACACCTTGTCTTCTTTGTCGATTGCCCCGGCGATCAGCGCGACATAGCCTTTGATCACCGTCAGAATGTTGTTGAAATCGTGGGCGATGCCGCCGGCCAGCCGGCCGACAGCTTCCATTTTCTGGGCCTGCACCAGTTGCTGCTGCAGTTCCACCTCGTGAGTGATGTCGTGATTGATCGATACGTAATCGATGGTGTTGCCGTCGGCGTCGGCGATCGGCGTGATGCTCGACTGCAGCTGGCGGCGGGTGCCGTCGTTGCGCTGCAGGGTCAGGTGACCACGCCAGACACGATCGAGTTTGAGTGTCTCCCCGACGGCCTCGAAGAACTGTTCGTCGTGGACATCGCTGCGGAATCGGTTGACGTGAGTTCCGACGATTTCGTCGTTGGTGAAGCCGGAAACTTTTTCGAAGCTTGGATTGACATACTCAACGATACCTTCAGTGTTGGCGATGAGGATCGCGTCGTCGGCCTGATCAACGACGGTGGCTAGGCGGATTCGTGTCTGCTCGGCCTGTTTAGCCGCGGTGATGTCGTGCAGGGCAAAGACGCTGCCGATAATTTCGCCTTCGGAGTCGATGATAGGATTGGCGTTGCCAGTCACATTTGGCTCAAAGCCGTCGGCGTTCTGCAACCGGGTGTCGCTGTCGAAGGTCACTGGTGTGCCTTCCCTGATCAACCGTTCCAGGACGGCATCGTGGTCCCAGTCCCTGCCGTGCCTCACCAGCCGGCAGACGTTTGCCAATGGACGGTCGATGGCATGTTCGAGCCGCCATCCGGTGAGCGTCTGAGCGACAGGGTTCATAAAAATCACCCGGCCGCGCTTGTCGACGGCGATGAGAGCAGCGCCAATGCTTTTGAGTGTTGTGGAAAACCATTTCGAGCTGCGTTGCAGGGCGCGATCGAGTTGACTCGCTGCAAGCGAACGAAAGAGGAACAGAGCGGTAGTCGTTGCGAGCAGCAGTATTGCCAGACGCGTGTAGACCGCGGTGGCTGGTAGTTGAAGCAGGACTGCATCGCTGATACTGGACGGCCACAATATTGTCGCGGCGACACTGTCGAGCAGCCAGGCGGCAGCCGCCACACTACCGACTAAAATCCAGCCGCGGGATGGTTGCAGGTGCATTGCCCGCCGCTGCCCGTCGCCGTCGTTCTTGAGGTTGTCAATGTGATATTCGGACAACGATTGTTTCGCAACGTCCAGGGAAGGATCCGTCATATCAGTAATCCTCCTGCCGCCTGCCTGCTGCGGTGCTGATTGTTTCTGAGGCACGACAGGCTCTCAGGCGGGCTGCCACCGAGCTGGTTCCAACGGGTTCACTATCAATCGTACCGATAAAACACGTGTGTGCCTGGCTGGTGCCGGGGCCGAGTGTCAGCGACCGGAATTGTCCGTCGCGTGCTATCATAATTTCCGTACCGGCGGCCACCGGCCAGCTGAATTCCGTCCCCACATGGATGCCATCGACTTGCCAGATGATATCCTGCGCCCGCAGCCCGGTCTCACGGTCGGCCCCGCTGATGGCGAGGACGCGCCGGACGTCCCAGCGGTGTCGGCAATTGTTCCACCAGGCTTGCCACGCTGCCGGCAGTGGTTCGCATTCGGCTCCCGTACAACCTCGCAGGAGGTCGTGTATCTGCTGTTGCTCGTCTTTGTCCGCGGAGTTGCCGAGGGCATCGAAGAGCAGGGGCAAGTCCGGCCGGACGGCACCACTGGCAATGACATCCAACATCCAGCCGCGTGCCGGCCAATCGGCCTGGCAAAGGAAGGTGCGCGCGACCTTGTCGCCTTGCGGATCAGTCATCCGCAGGGCGGTCATCATGGCGTAGCGTGCCACTGAACTGTTGTGTTGGAGGGCCGCGCGCTGGATGTCCGGTAGCAGGGCAGGGTCGCCGAGTTGTTCAGCGACCTTCACGGCTGCGGCCACAACGATTTCGTGGTCGTCGTTGATCAGTGCCCGGCAGATTGCGGTAGCTGCAGGTCTCGGGTGGTCGGCGAGGCCGCGAGCGAGCTGCAGTCGCACGTGCTCATCAGGATCGGTGGCCAGTTTGGATAGGGCGCTGTCGATGCTTGGGGCCTGGCGGGCGGACAAAGCGGTGACGGCGGCGACACGCCGGTCGCTTTCGCCAGATTTGAGTGCCCAGAGGAGGAATCGGGTGCTAAACTGTTCCGTATCGACACGGCCACCGGTCGACTGCAAAACGGCGAGACGTTTTTGACTGGTGATTCGGTGGCCGAGATACAGGCTGTTCACACCCAGGATGACTGCGGCGAGGAAAATCGTGACGGCGCTGCGCCGTCGAACGAGTGTTCTGCGAGTGCGTCGCCACAGCCAGTGGACCAACGGCGCGAGGACTTCACGACCGCCGATAAAGCGATCGAGGTCGTCTGCCAGTTCACCGGCCGAGGTGTAGCGATTGTCGACGTGCTTCTCCAGACATTTAATGCAGATTGCTTCGAGGGCGCGGCTGACCTTGACGCCGGCTTTCTCGATCGACACGACGTCGTTGTTGATGACTTTCGCCAGAATCTCCGGCTGAGTTTCGCCGACAAATGGCGGCTGCCCGGTCAGCAGCTCATAAAGCGTGGCGCCGACGGAATAGATATCCCACTGCGAGTTTGGCTCGTCGGTGGCGCGAGCTTGTTCAGGAGACATGTAACAGATCGTGCCGACCATTTCACCAGACCGTGTCAGGCGCGCATTGTTGCCTTCAACGAATGCCAGGCCGAAGTCGGTGAGTTTCGGAACAGGCCCATCCATGAGGATGTTGGAGGGCTTCACATCGCGATGGATGACCCCGTGTTTGTGGCTGTAGGCCAGTGCCAGAGCCAGGTCACGGACGATGGTGGCAGCCCGGCGCTGGTTGAACGGCTCACTGCGGTCTTCGAGAATCGACTGTAGTGTGGCGCCGCCGGCAATCAGTTCCATGACTATATAGGGCACGCCGCGATGGTGCCCCGTGTCGCGGACGGCTGCGATGTTTGGGTGCACCAGGTTTGCCTGCGCTGCACCTTCGCGGATGAAACGGTCGAGTTGTGCCGGTGAGGCGTGGCCGCCAGCCTGGAGAGTCTTGATGGCGACATGGCTCTTGTCGCGCTTGTCGATGGCACGATAGACGGTACCCATGGCACCGCGACCGAGCTCGGAGACGATCCTATAGTGATCGATGTCCCCGCCGATGAGAGATGCCTGGCCGTTGAGCTTGCTGAAAATGTTCTCGGAGGAGACATCGCCCAGGTTGGTGGGCTCGATCAAGGTTGCGTGACCCGCGGTGTGGGTGACGTTGGTGCGTGGCAAAGCTGCGGCGAGCCTCGTAGCGAATTCCGGGTACTCGGCTATGTAGGCCGAGCGGTCAATGTGCTCACCGCGCCGGATATAATCGGCGACCAATCGGTCGATTACAGCCGTGTCACTTAGTTTGAGCAGGCGTCGCATCTGTTTTGGTTTATTTTAGGGGTTTCGTTATTGCGTTTTATGGAACCGGTCAGGTCGAGTATCGATCAACTGCCCGGGATTAGCGCATCCAGCGTACCAAAGTAAAAGCGCTGGCGCAGAAATGTTCGAAAGCGTTCATTGCTTCTCCATCGTGTCGACGGATACTGCGTACCTGCTCTGAATCTGTGGTGTGCTGCTGGCGTCGCGTTTGCCTGTGACCCGATGGGTGACGTCGTAGTCCTGATACAGCGACATTGTCAATTCGTTGGCCGGGCTGCCGGGGTGCCATTGGAGCGATGTCGAGAGAGGCACACTGCTGTAGCGCATCGCGCAGTACTCGAAGCGTGTGTATATGTCGAGCGGGTTCGTTGAAATACCGCGCACTACCTGCGGTGACGTCGAGGTGGCCTCGAAACTGGTGACAATCTTGAAAGTGTCGGCCGAAGAGTCATAAGTTGCTGCTACATAGGATGTCCCGTTCTCGCCAAACATCAGGGCCTGTTGTCCGGCAGCACTTATAAGTTGCAGGGGGCCGGAGGCCTGCAGGGCGAAGCCCGGGTTGACTATGTTGCCATTATATACGGCGGTCACCGGCAGCGTTGAGTTGCCGGTGCGGGCGCCCAGTTCATCAACCGAGGTGTCGGCGAACACCGTCAGTGCGGAGGAGTTCTGGTGCCAGCCGCAGACCACCAGCGGGTCATTGTTGTAGACGGAATTCGGATGAGCGCCGACGTAGCCGAATGAGTATGTGTCCCCGTTTGTCGAGATATCGAGCGGACACTGTAAATCCTGGCCTTCGCTGAGATAGCCGTCGGCTGTGAGGGTCGGCACGATCGGGTCGGCGATCGGATACATCCCATTGTCATAGGCGTAGCTCTGCATGGCAAGGCCGACAGAGTGCAGGTTGTAGGTGCATACGGCCTTGTAAGCAGAACTCTTTTTGTCCATTAATGAAGGTGCCAGGCTGGCCATTAGAACCATGATAACTGCAACAACCAAAACAAGTTCCAGAACCGTAAAGCCATACCCGTGCATCTGCGCACTAAATCGCTTAAACACTATTCCACCCTCTACTATCTCATTGTGACCGGAAACCGCCCGTGGGCGCTTCTCGCGCCCAGGTTGACCCGTGTCAACGTTTTCAGGTCACCGGAATCCATGCTGGTACCTGCTCTACACTTCCTGCGTCATTCATCCGCACGTTCCGTACCAGATGCACTGCAACGCCGGGAAATACGGCTTGGTGTTTGGAGAGTGGCCTTGCGGGCTTTGATTCGTCCGCGATATATCGTGGCGCCGGCGGTTTGCGATGTTTGCCTCAGGCCGTTGCCCTGTGTGCGTTCAGCGACTGAAAAGGCCTGTAGCGAGGCGGTTCCGTCCGATGAAATCGAACCGTACCGTACGCCCTGTATTTCTGTATTTCTGTAGTGAACAACAACCGCGCAACAGCGCCTAATTCACCAATGTGAATGTGGCCAGGCACTTGCGGCAGGGTTATTGACAGGATGCTGGAACTGCCTGTAGATTGTATCTGGATCAGACAACCGAAGGTCGACAATGATTAGATGGATTTGCTTTACTGCCGCCGTCGGGCTGCTTGTAACTGGCACCGCCGGCCGTGCGCAGACGCTGACGTTGGAACGGTCGGTGGTGGATTTTGGCCTGGTCTACGACAACGAATCTATTGCCGCCAAGGTGAAGATCACCAACACCGGTACTGCCCAGCTCAAGATCGACAAGGTCAACACGACCTGCGGTTGCACCGTTGGTCGTTTGCAGAAACGGCAGCTGGAGCCGGGTGAATCGACGGCTGCCACATTGACCTTCGACCCGACGGGCAAGAACGGCGCCGAGTCGAAGGTTGTGACTTTTGTCACCAACGACCCGGTGCAGGCGAATCACACGGTCACCGTGAAGGCGCAGGTCATTCCACTGTGGGAACTGGAACCCGCGAAGCTGCAGTTCGTCTTCCGCACGAAAGCGCCGGGGTTCAAGCAGGAGAGCCTGTTTTTTCGGATCATCAACAATTCGGAAGGGGAACTGACGGTGCTCAGCGTCGACAGCCGTGCGCCGAACATAAAAATCGAGAACAACAAGCCCGTAATAATTTCCCCGGGGGAGTCCCAACAATACACCGCCAGTGTTCGTGACGGCTGGGTACCGGACAGACGGACTTCGTCGAAGGTGATGATTGTTGGCCGGATCGGGGACAAAGAGCAGGTGAAAAAGCTCGGGCTGCGGGTGAAGATAGAGTAGCATTCCGGAGCCGGTTGATTCTGGTAATAATGCCCTACCACCGCTATTTTGTAGGGTGTCCGCAGAAGACGGTACTTGTATCGGCGTGCAGATTACGGTGCTTCGTTGCAGCGAACCGGAGATTTAATGAAAAGCAATGAATTGCTGTCAGGCGTTGCAGATACAGCTGCCGGGGAAATATACGATACGCTCCTGGAGACGGAATCCTTCAAGCTCGAGCGCATTGTCTCAGACGGCCAATGTACGCCGGAAGGCGAATGGCTGCAGGAGAGCACAAACGAGTGGGTGCTGTTGCTCAGTGGCCTGGCCGATCTTCTTTTCGAGGGTGACGAGGAACCTCTGCGGCTCAAGCCGGGTGATTATGTGCATATCCCGGCACACCGTCGCCACTGCGTCGTGAGGACGGACAGTGAGGCGAAGACGGTATGGATAGCGTTGCACTACCGGAGTAAAGTTTTTGTACGCGATGACGTCGGCAAGCTGGTCACCGGCGTTTTGTTGGCCACAGACGGCTGAGGCTTGCGTCGCGGGAAATATGCTTTCTGTTGTCAGGCATGATCACCAGCGGGTGTAGCTCAACGGTAGAGCCCTAGCCTTCCAAGCTAGTCGTGAGGGTTCGATTCCCTTCACCCGCTCCAGCTTTTCCCCTGGCGCTCGGTTAATCACCGAGCTGTTTGTATACCTCGAGCTTTCCGGCAAGCGCGATGGTGTCACGCACACGGGTGGGCCGAACAGATCCGCGCCTTCGCGGATATTCCACGGACCAAAGGAGAAGCGAAATTCACCGGTCATCAGTTACCCCCATAACAGTGATTTGGTGCACGGTTGTCACAGGCTACGCCTAAGCGTGTTTTTGTGCAACAATCACTATACCATCACCGCCTGCGCGCCACCAGTCTGGCTTCGTACCGGCCGTCGAGCCAACCCTCCTCGTAGCGCACGATGTCAAGGCTCTGGATGAGCGTTGGCAGCTCGTTGTTTTCGAGGAGAAACCGGGCGCTCGGGTGGCTGTGCCGCTCGAGGTTGGTATGTGTCGGGTGAACGACGATGAGCACGCCGTCGGGCTTCAGATGCTCGGCGAACTGCGTCATCAGTGGGCGGTACAGATAGGAGGTGTTGAGGATGACGTCCCAGGGGCCCGCCGGCAATGATTCCGATTCGAGATCGACGGTTACGGTCGAGATCGCGAGATTTTCGGTGGCCGCGGCGTCTCGGGCCAGCTCCAGGCCGGCCTCTGCAATGTCGGCAATGGTGACCGTCAGTCCGCGTTGGGCCAGCCATACAGCGTGGCGCCCTGCCCCGCCGGCGACGTCGAGAGCGGTGCCGGCCGGCGGCAGCAGCGATTCCACCGTGGTCAGCCAGGGGCACGGTGCCGTAGCGTTCGGTCCGCGTTCGGCATAGCGCTGATTCCATTTTTCCCGTTGCTCAGAGCTCATTGATTTCCGGTTCGGTGATTTGGATCGCTTATTTCGGGCAGCGGGTTGCATTCGAAGGCGACGTGGGTACGTTTTTCTTTCGATTTCCACCACCCAGCTCTTTCCATACTTGGACGAATCGCGAAACGATACAGCCATATGAAACGTTATATCGTCGCCGCCGGATTGACAGTACTTCTGGCTTGCACCTGTTGCCGCGGGGCTATCAGCGCGGAACAGGTCGAGAGTCTCCAGCCTTTGATCGACCAGGAACTTGAAGAGGTTCTCAACGAGCTGGTCGACACGAAGGAGGTTGGTGTGGAGCTGGGCCTGCGCTGGCCGGTGCGCCCGCCGAAGAAGCCGCTCGACAACATTGCGATCACCGTGAGACGGCAGGCGGAAATTCAGGCCTTTGATGACTTTCCGCCACAACTCGAGGCCGGATTCCGGACTGAGGCCGAAAAGCTGTTCAAGGTCTACGAGATCGCCACAAAAGTCTCTATCAGCCTCAAAGACGGGATGATTGTCAAGGGTAATCTTCGCAGCATCGACGAGAAGTTCATCTATATCGACGCCCAGAAATTTCGTATCGCCGATCTCGATGGGCATACACGCACCCTTACCGACCCGGAACTGGCAGATCGCGCCAAGGAGAAATACATCCTCGAGAAGAGGATAGAGCTCCGCAAACAACGCGAGGAGCGGGCTGCCGAGGCGGAAGGGGAGATCGCCGATAAGGTTTATACCGATGCCGGCTATCTCCTGGTCAAGGGCGAATGGATATCTCGTGACCAGTATTTGCGGAATAAGGTTGACGCGCGGCGCCAGGACCTGGCAAAGATTCTGGCGGGCCCGCTGCAGAAGAAGATCTACTACGAGAACGGCTTTGTGTTGTACGACAGCGATTGGATGCCGCGAGACGAAGCGATTCAGTTGTACGAGCGGTCTCGTTCGAAGGAACGGTCGAGCAGTGGTCTGTTGGACGGTGGCGATGTAGAACCGAAATCATCCGAGGGCAACAGTGCCAGATCAATCTGGGACATCGAGTGACCATCGCGAATTGTCTCCCGAACTGCTGCAGCGGTTGGCTTGTCCTGCTTGCGACGATCGGCCGCAGGTAGAGGAGATTGCCGACGGGCGCTTTCTGCAATGCACTGTCTGCCGTCGCGAATACCCCGTCATCGACGGTATTCCCGTGATGCTCGTGAGCGAGGCCGTCCCCGCGCCTGAGCGCGCTTCGGACACGGTTGAAAAGCGAGAGAGTTAGAAAGCTAAAGAGTTCTTTCGGGGCCTTTCACTTTGCAACTCTTAAACCCCTGTAACCCTTTCATCTGTTCGATGCTTCCAACTTTTCACCCCCGAGTTTCCGTATGAAGATCGGTATCATCGGCGGCAGCGGATTGTACGAGATCGATGGCGTCACGGACCTGCAGGAGCATGCCATAGACAC
The DNA here is from genome assembly GCA_963580095.1 of Lentisphaeria bacterium. Lineage (GTDB taxonomy): Bacteria > Verrucomicrobiota > Lentisphaeria > JABSQK01 > CAJWLW01 > CAJWLW01. The sequence continues at coordinate 10,878 of CAUZJQ010000084.1, forward strand.
GCCGTTTGGGGCGCCTTCCGACATCATCATGGGCGGGCGGCTTGGCGACAACGAGGTGTTCTTCCTGCCCCGTCATGGCCGTGGCCACCGGTTGCTGCCGGGAGAGCTCAACCATCGCGCAAACATTTTTGCGTTCAAACTTATCGGGATCGAACGCATTTTGAGCTTCTCCGCAGTCGGTAGCTTCAAGGAAGACTTGGCGCCTGGGGATTTCGTCCTTATTGATCAGTTTGTCGACCGGACCCGGCATACACCGAAGCACACCTTCTTCGGCGACGGAGTGGCCGGGCACATTGCCTTTTCCCATCCGACCTGCGATGTCCTGCGTCGTACACTCAGCGATGTGTGTCGCGGCTACCTGTCGCAACAGGATACGAACGTCAACGTGCACAGCGGCGGCACGTACCTGAACATGGAAGGTCCGGCTTTCTCGACCCTGGCCGAATCGATGCTATACAAGAGTTGGGGCATGGATGTCATCGGCATGACGAATATGGCAGAAGCGCGCCTGGCGCGCGAGGCAGAAATCTGCTACCTGACCGTTGCCATGGTTACAGACTACGACTGCTGGCACGAGGGTCACGAATCCGTTTCTGTCGAGATGGTCATCAAAACCCTGATTCAGAATGCCGACAACGCCCGCGAGATAATCAAGCTCGCCGTGCCTGCAGTCGCTGCCGAAGCCCGCGACTGCCCGTGCAGCAGCGCCTTGGCCTGCGCCGTCATCACTTCGCCTGATGCCATAGCGCCCGAAACCGTCGAACGGCTGCGGCCTATTGTCGGCAAATATCTGACTTAACCCACTCACCGCCGCGAAAAGTTTTATGAATGCTGTCGTCCTATTGATCGTTACTGCCGCGGGTTCTGCTGCCCTGTTCTGGCTGCTGCCGCCGCATCCGCTGCTGCGGCCGGGGCGACGGTTTCCAGCCCTCGTGCCCGTAGTCGTCGCACCGATTGCTGGCGCTATACTGCTTGTTCTCGAGTTCGTTCATCTGCAGGTGGTCATCGAGCGTCGCAACTGGCCCTCCGTTGATGGTGTCGTGGTCAAGTCGGAAGTGGTCGGAGAAAGGGCGCCGCACCCGCTGATCGTGTTCGAATACACGCTCGAGGGGGTCAAGCATGTCGGCAACACAGATCTGCACGCACCCGGATTCGGGCTTCGCACGAGCCGCGAAGAAGTGGCGTTCGCCATCGTCAACGCGCTACCGGTTGGTGCCGAGGTGAAGGTTTTCTACAATCCATCTGATTCGACTGAGGCGTTGCTCAAGCCGGGACCCACCTGGGATGTACTGGTCAAGCTGTCGCTCGGTTTGATGCTGTATTTCATCGGTATCTATGCCCTGTTGACGGTGCTGCTGCTAGCCGGTACGGACACAGATGGAACGACTCCTGACAGCACGGAATCGAAATCAGCAACCGAAACTGCGTAGAAATCATGCATCGTTGTGCCATCGTCATCCTTATTTTGCTCACCATCGCGGCAATCGCGCCCGCGGCGCCGGTCAGGGACGGTGCCGTCGAGGTCGAGCTCATTTCGGCCACGACCGCTGCCGTACCGGGTGAAACACTGACGGTTGGGCTGCGGATGCGTTTCGACAAGAAGTGGCATACGTACTGGAGGTACACAGGTATTGGCTACGGTGCCACCCTCGATTGGAAGCTGCCGGAAGGGTACAGCGCGGGCGACTTTTCGTGGCCGGTGCCGAAACGCTATATCACCGAGCTCGATCCCGAGTTTCAATTCGTCAACTACGTCTATTACGACGAGGTGCTGCTTGTCCTCGATATCCAGGTGCCGGAAAGTGCCATACCCGGGACGGGGCTCAAGCTCGCTGCTTCGGGCGACTGGCTTGTTTGTCTCGAGGAGTGCCTTCCAGCCGGCACCGACCTGACGCTGAACCTGCCGATTGCGCAGTCCGCAGCGCCACACCCCACCTGGGGTGCGGAGTTCTCTGCCGTACGGAAGAAGCTGCCAGAGCCGCAGGGTGCCTGGCAGGTCCACGCCGTCCGCAAGGGCGACATGTTTCAGATCCGCATCGTCAAACCTGAACTGAGCACTGCGGACCCCGCAAAGGTAGCATTTTACGCAGACGCGGAAGACCAGATCGATGACGTCGCACCGCAGCCCTTCGAAAAGAAGGGGAGGGTCTGGATGTTGACGGTTCCTGCGGCGCCCGATACGGTGCCCGCCGAACTGACGGGCATCCTGGTGTTTGACGAGACGACAGGTGTCGAAGTGAAGATCCCGGTTGGCGACAAGTTTCCGGAGTCGATTGGAGTTGCTGCCGATGTCGACGCGGATGACGACGAAATGGCCGAAGCTGGAAGCGGATTGTTCGTTGTGTTACTGGGGGCGTTTTTCGGCGGGCTTATCCTTAATCTCATGCCGTGTGTGTTGCCGGTGTTGTCGATCAAAATTCTTGGCTTTGTCGAACAGGCCGGCGAAGACAAGGCGAAAATTAAAATGCACGGCCTGGTGTTTGCTGCCGGTGTTGTCGTATCGTTTTGGGTTGTCGCGGTGATTTGGTTGGGACTGCAGGCAGCGGGCACCGCCGTCGGCTGGGGATTCCAGATGCAGAACCCGCCGTTCGTGGCGATCATGGCGATGTTTCTGTTTCTCTTCGGGCTCAACCTGTTTGGGGTTTTCGAGATCGGGGCGACGCTCACCGCCGCCGGCGGCAAGGTCAAGTCGTCCGGGCTGCGTGGGACCTTTGTCACCGGTGTCATTGCTACGGTCGTGGCGACACCGTGTTCCGCGCCGTTCATGGGTACGGCACTGTTTGCCGCATCCACGATGTCACGGGCTGCGGGCTTCCTGATTTTTACTGCCCTGGCGCTGGGGCTGTCGTCGCCGTATATCGTGCTGGCGTTCTTCCCGAAGTTTATTCGCTTCCTGCCAAGGCCCGGCGCGTGGATGCTGCGCTTCAAGCAATTCATGGGTTTCCTGCTGATGGGCTCGGTCATTTGGCTGGTGTTCGTGTACGGCGGCATTACCGGGCAGTTTGGCATTACAGTTTTGCTCGGTGGCCTGTTGCTGGCTGCTATTGGCGTTTGGGTTTTCGGCGCCTGGGCGACTGTTTCGAACTCTGGCGGCAGCCGGCTGATGGCGCGGCTCGCGGCGGCCTTACTGGTTGCCGCTGGGCTCGTCGGCAGTATTCAGCTGGCACCTGCGAGGGTGGTGGAAAGTGAGACCGACCCAGCGGCCGCAAAAAAGCATATTGCCTGGGAGCAATTCTCGACCACCAGGCTCGAAGCTGAACTGGCCGCTGGCAGACCGATATTCATTGATTTCACGGCGGACTGGTGCTGGATTTGCAAGACCAACGAAGCGAGCTCACTGCGTGGTGATGTTGCCGAGCGCATGAGCCAGCTTGACGTCGTGCCATTGAAAGCGGATTTTACCGCGCGCAGTCCCGAGATCGTTGCTGCCCTCAAGGTCTACAAACGCAACAGCGTGCCAACTTATGTCCTGTATGTGCCCGGCAAGGACGCGCCAATTATCCTGCCGAACCTGTTGACACCGGGTATCGTTCTCAAGGCGCTCGACAAGATCGAGCGCGAATAGGCGCTGGCCGCGAGCTTCGATTTGTGGCACGGGCAGCGGTTATTTTCGTTCAGGACTAAACAGGAGATGACATGGACAACATGCCAGGGCGGCTCGGCATCGCCTTCGTCGTATCCGGTCCCAGCGGTACCGGCAAATCCAGCATCCTTGAGCGCGTCCTCAAGAACGACGACAACCTGCGGTTCTCGATTTCATGCACGACGCGCGAACCGCGCGGCGGCGAAGTCGATGCACGTGACTACAACTTCATCAGCCATATGGCGTTCGAAGAGCGTATCAAGGAGAACGCCTTCATCGAGTACGCCCTGGTCCA
>CAUZJQ010000085.1:0-14681 GCA_963580095.1 Lentisphaeria bacterium
AGAGGAAGGGCTGATAGACTTGAATAGCTCCCAACCTTGGGGGAACTTATGCCCTGCAAAATATAATCAATGAACCACTTTCTACAGGACTCTTAATGAATAACTATCAGATGTATATAAACGGCGGGTGGTGCGACGCTGCCTCCGGTGAAACCTACGATGCCATCGACCCGGCACTCGGTGAGCCTTTCGGGAAAATAGCCAAGGGCGGACGTGAAGACGCGCAACGCGCTATTGCGGCTGCCAACGAAGCGGCCAAGTCCTGGCGCAAGGTGCCGCTGTGGGACCGGTGCGCTGCCGCGACGGCCGTTGCGGAGGCAATCGGTCAGCGCACGGAAGATCTCCGTGATATTCTCTGTACAGAACTCGGCAAGCCGTTCCACGGCGAAGCCAATGACGAGGCTGGCGAGTCGAACACGCCATGGCTGGTGGCTGCGGAACAGGCAAAATACTTCGAGGCACACACGAAGCCCTGTGCGGATGCGACGAAACGAGTCTTGACGTTCCACCAACCACGCGGCGTCATTACCTGCCTGACACCCTGGAATTTCCCGGCGGCTATTCCCGGTGAGTACCTGCCATTCGCGATTGTCATGGGCAACGCTGTTTGCTGGTCGCCCGCGCCGACAGCGGCGGCAACTGCTGTAGAGTTGATGAAGTGTATTGCGGCTACAGATCTGCCTCCGGGCGTAATTAATCTGATTACCGGCCCGGGCGCCGAGGTGGGCGACGAGCTGGTCGTCAATCCGGGCACCCACGCTGTCGGCATGACGGGCAGCCCGCAGACGGCGCGCATAATCACTGCGCGCTGCGGATTGAAGCCGCGGCTGTTTGAGCTTGGCGGGAACGGCCCGATCGTGGTGCTGGAGGATGCTGATCCACAGGAAATTGCACCGTGCATAGCTGCCGCGTGCTACTACGCGGCCGGGCAGGTGTGTTCCTGTGCCGAGCGTATTTTTGTGCACGACAGCATCAAGGACGCGTTGGTCGAGGCGATGGTCGAACAGGCCGGGAACTGGATCCTCGGCGATCCGCGCGAGCAGTCCGTCAACATGGGCCCGCAGAACAACATGGGCGTTGTCGAGAAGATGACGTTGCATTTGGATGACGCCCTTGCGAAAGGGGCAAAAGTGGTGGCCGGCGGTAAACGCCCGGATCGGCCAGGCTTTTTCTACGAACCCACCGTGCTGACTGACTTTTCGATCGATTCGCTGGTGAACAAGGAAGAGACCTTCGGCCCGATCGCACCGATCGCCGGCTTCAAGAATGACGACGAAGCGTGGGCCTATATCGATGCGTGTGATCTCGGCCTCTCGTCGTCGGTCTTTACCAAGGACGTTACCCGCGCCTGGGAATGGGCCGAACAGCTGAATTCGGGCACCACAATCGTCAACGACTGGCCGCATTTCTGGGAGCATCACCTGCCTTTCGGCGGCATGGGCTCGAATAGCAGCGGTGTCGGCCGTATTGGCGGCCGGCATACTTTGGATTTCATGAGCGATCTGAAGACGATTGTCTTCAATGTCGGGCCACCGAGTGTTTAATGCTCAGGCGACAGTCACTCTTACCACTTGCATCTTCCACCCGCAGTTGAATCACCAGGAGAAACCTTATGGCTGTTAAGATGATCCACCACCACGGGTTCACCGTGTCGGACGTCCAGTCGTCACTTAAGTTTTATCGGGATACGCTGGGGTTCGAGGAACTCCGCGTGAGTGAGCGCAAGGAACTGCCCAGTTACGATGTGATACTCGGCTACGAGAACGTGCATATCATCACGGCGCTGCTGCGGCATCCGGTGAATGATTTCATACTCGAACTGATCCAGTACATCAACCCGCCTTCATCTCCGCGCGAACAGCGCAATCACTATGTCGGGTCCTCGCATTGCGCCTATGAGGTTGACGATATCGATGCGCTCTACGAAAAGCTCGTTGCTGGCGGGTACGGTTCGATCAACCCACCGGTCGATGTGGTCCGTGACGGAGTCACCGTCGCTCGCGCTGTCTATGCCCTGGACCCGGATGGAATCAGTGTCGAACTGTTCGAAGAGTTCGAGGACGTGGTCAAATAATGAAGGGTACACAACGATGACGAACATGGACTGGTTCAAAGGCAGGACTGCGATTGTGACCGGTGCCAGCTCGGGCATGGGGCGTGCAATTGCCTTGGCACTCGGCCGTGCCGGAACGAACGTCGGCATCAACTACAATCGCAACCAGGCTGCAGCCGAAGCGATCAAGGAAGAAATCGACGGTGCCGGTGGCAGCGGACTGGTTCTGCAGGCGGATGTCGGTGATCCGGAAAACGTGGAGCGAATGTTCTCCACTGTCGATGAAACCTTCGGCGGTAAACTTGATATGATTGTCTGCAATGCCGGCGAATGGATGGAAAAGAACCCTGTGGCAGAATGTCCGCTGTCGGAGTGGGACCAAATGATCAGGGTTAACGCCACCAGTGTTTTTCTGTGTTGCCAGCAAGCGGCGAAGCGGATGATTCCACAGGGCGAAGGCGCCATCGTCACGGTCGGGTCGGTCGCCGGGCATACCGGCGGCGGTGGTGGAACCGTACCCTACGCTGCAGCGAAGTCCGCCGTACACACATTTACGCGCGGCCTGGCTCGTGAGCTGGCGCCGCATGGGATTCGGGTAAATGGCTTTGCCCCCGGCGTCGTCGACACCCCGATGCAGGAAGGTCGGGCGACACCGGAAGTCGCAGCCTTTTTGAACAAGTTGACGCCGGTTGGACGGATGGGGCAGGCGGACGAGGTCGTCGAGCTTGCACTTTTACTGCTGTCACCCGGGAGTTCGTTCATGGCCGGCGAGATTGTCGAGATCAACGGCGGCCTGTTGATGCGCTGAGTGAAAAGTTCAAAAGTTAAATGTTGAGAACTGAAGAGTGGAGGAGTTGATGGCGGCTGATGAAAAAATTGTGGCGCTGGTGACTGGTGCGGCCCAGGGGATTGGCCGGGCGACTGCCGCACGGTTGCTGCAGGACGGTTGTCGTGTCATTGCACTTGATCGCAATGAAGATTCGCTGGATGAACTGCAGGCTGAACTCGGTGGCGACGTTTTGCCGGTGCCATTTGATCTGAGCGACGGCGAAGCCATTGCCGCGCTGGTTGCCGAACTGACCGAGCAGCACGGCCCGATTTCGCGGTTGGTCAACAACGCCGGCGTCTGGCCCGGTGGACGCATCACTGAATTGACCGACGACGTGTGGCAGCTTGCCTTTACCGTCAATACAACGGCGCCTTTCGCGCTCATTCGCGCTATCGCGCCCGTTATGGCAGCCGCCGGCGGTGGGGCTATCGTCAACGTTGTCAGTCGCAATGCCTTTCGTTCGAGTACGGGCTGCAGCGCCTATGACGCATCAAAGGCGGCACTGCTGGCCCTGACAAGAACGGCAGGAGGCGAGCTGGCGGCGGATGGAATTCGCGTCAATGCCGTGTGCCCCGGGGTGATCAGTACACCCGGCGACCTCTCAATAGAAGACCCCCTCTTCAAGGCCGCATACACTCGGCAGATTCCGATGAACCGCTACGGCGATGCTGATGAAATCGCCAGTGTCATTGCTTTCCTGCTTGGTCGTGATTCATCCTTCATGACCGGGCAAGCCGTTATCGTAGATGGCGGCCAGATTGCCTGCCAGGACAATCGGCGGTACATGGAAATCCCGGGGTTGTCGGGGGAATGATCTCGCAGGTGCGGTCCCATAATCACGGGTGTAATGGAGTCCCGACGCGGGTGATGGTTTGTTTTCTCTGATATCTGAATCCTGACACCTGAACACCCCCTATCCCCATTGACTTTCAGGCTTGTGGCGGTACCGTTAGCCCCTCAATTCTGAAAACTATCACGCCAACCTGCAGCCAATGGTCCAGCAATGAAACTGATCCGCTTCGGTGAATTCCGCCAAGAAAAACCCGGGGTTCTCCTCGATTCCGGTGTCCGCAAAGATCTGTCCGGTGCATTCAGCGACTGGGATAGCGATTTTTTCGAAAACGACGGGTTGGCAAAGCTCGCCGACATCCTCGCCAGCCGTGGTGATGAGTTGCCCGATGCACCCGCTGATGCCCGCCTCGGTTCCTGTGTCGCACGCCCGTACAAAGTTGTTTGCATTGGTCTGAACTACGAAGAGCATGCCCGGGAGTCCGGCTTGGAGATTCCCCCGGAGCCGATCGTTTTTTTCAAGGCGACTAACACTGTCATTGGTCCGTATGACAACGTGACGATCCCGCGCAACGCCGAAAAGACCGACTGGGAGGTCGAGCTTGGCGTAATCATTGGCAAGACCGCCAGCTACGTTGCGAGCGGGGAAGCGGCAGCCGACCACATCGCCGGCTATTGCGTTTCCCACGATGTCTCCGAGCGCGCCTTCCAGCTCGAACGCGGGGGACAGTGGGTCAAGGGCAAGTCCTGCGATACGTTCAACCCGCTTGGCCCGTTCATGGCGACGCCCGACGAAGTAGCCGATCCTATGAACCTTTCGATGACGCTCGACGTCAACGGCGTGCGAAAGCAGAGCGGCAATACCAAGACGATGATTTTCGACGTTTGCGAGATCATCCGTTATCTGTCGCACTTTTTTACGCTCGAACCAGGTGACGTGCTGACGACGGGAACGCCCTCGGGCGTCGGACTGGGCATGAGCCCGCCTGAATTTCTCGGTGTGGGCGACGTCGTGGAACTCGCTATCGAAGGGCTTGGCAGCCAACGGCAGACCTGCGTTGCAGCCGAATAAAAAGGAGATTACGAAATGAATTTCAATCGATTCAGCGATCAGGTTGCCATCGTCACAGGCGGCGCCGACGGCTTGGGCAAGGCAATGGTCGACAGGCTCGTAGACGAAGGTGCCACAGTCTGCATCTTCGACTCCAACGACAGCACTCGCGAGGCCGCTGTTGCGGAGTTCGCCGAACGTGGCTGCAGCGTCGGCAGTACTGCTGTCGATGTCGGCGACGAGGCATCCGTGCGCGATGCCATTGCCGGGGTCGTAAATGCCCACGGGCGTCTTGATATAATGATTAACTGCGCCGGTATCGTCGGCCAGACCAACGTCAAGGCGGTGGAATACGATGTCGACGTGTTCGATCAGGTGGTAAAGGTTAACTTGCGCGGCTCGTTTCTGATGACTAAGTATTGTCTGCCGCCGATGCTCGAGCGCGGCTATGGGCGCATCCTGCTGGTTGCTTCGATCGCCGGCAAGGACGGCAACCCTGGCATGGCAGGCTACACCGCCAGCAAGGCGGGTGTCGTGGGCCTGGTCAAGGGGTTGGGCAAGGAATACGCCGAAAGCGGCGTCACGATCAACGGCTTGGCACCGGCCGTGATCCAGACGGCCATGGTCGATGCTGCCGATCCCGCTATGGTCAAGTACATGACCGACCGCATTCCCATGAAACGCACCGGCACGCTGGAAGAAGCCGCCGCGACGGCAGCCTACGCCGTGTCGCCGGAGACCAGCTTCAACACCGGCTTTATTTTTGACCTGACTGGCGGACGCGCCACGTATTGAACAGGTCGGCAGAGCCGTAACCGTTTCGTCAAAAAATCGTCAATCCAATTCGGATCAGGTTGACGATTGCGTTTCCCTTTCCAGTCAACCGAGCCCGTTTATGCGACCAGTCTCGGCCTACATGCTGACGTTTAACAATGCGCGTACGATCGAGCGTGCCCTGGCCAGCGTTGCCTTCGCCGACGAACTGGTTGTCGTTGATTCCGGCAGTACTGACGGTACTCTGGAGATCGTCCGAGCAGCCACCGCCCGTGTGATCGAGCGCCAATGGCCGGGCTTCCGAGATCAATACCAGTTTGCCCAGAACCAGTGCACCCATGACTGGGTCCTGTTCCTCGATGCCGACGAAGAGATCTCGCCGTCATTGGCAAATGAAATCCAAACACTCTGCAGCGGAGTGGCTGCGGACGATTCGGTCCTCGGTTACAGCGTCCGTCGCCGCACGTTTTTTCTTGGCCGGTGGATTTTGCATGGTGCCTGGGGGCGTGATTCCGAGATCCGCTTGTACAATCGGCAACACAGTCGCTGGGAAGGCGGCTTGCACGCCAGCATTGAGGTCGATGGCGATGTCAATGGTCTGCGGCACTTCTACTATCATTATACGTACGAGGACATCGGTGATCAGTTGCGGACGCTCGACAAGTATTCGACCATCGGTGCCTCTGACCTCGAGGAACGGGGATGTCGCTGCTCACTGGTGCGGTTGATCGGCAATCCGGTTCTGGGGTTTGTGAGGGATTATGTGTTGCGCCTCGGGTTCCTTGACGGTATCCCCGGACTGGTGATCGCGGCCAACACCGCTTTTGCCACGTTCAACAAGTACGCGAAACTCCGGGAACGACGTCTGACCGGGGACGACGTTCCGAAAGATTATGACGACAAGCCGGAGTGAGCGGTATTGACAAGTGCCCGGAGTTGGATAATTGTAAGCGCTTCCGCCGGCTGCACGTCGCTGCATTCTGGTACTTCTTGTAAACGAATGTCATGCGCAAAGCCGGACTGCAAATGATTAACCGTGTGTTTTGCCTCTGCGCAGTTTTTGTTTTCTACTCAGTTGCTTTCCCGTCAACCTCCTTTGCGGAAAATGTTCCGTTCTTTCCGGGCGAATGTCTGACCTATCATTTGATGTGGGGTGTTGTCCCGGCGGGAAAAGTCACCTTCAAAGTCCTGCCAATGACCGAGGTCGATGGGGAAGAAGCCTATCACTTCGTCATGACTGCCAGAACCAACTCCTTCGTCGACGCTGTTTATAAAGTGCGTGACCGTGTCGACGGTTTCGCCGCGGCTGACTTTTCGCGCTCGCTTTACTACCGTAAGAAACAGCAGGAGGGCGGCAGTATGCGTGATATCAAAGTGGTTTTTGACTGGGAAAGTATGACTTCGCAGTACACCAACTACGACCGCACCCGCAAGCCTGTTGCTATTGAACCGGGAACGTTCGACCCGTTGTCGGTGATGTACGCCTTCCGCTGCATTGACCCGGATGGAACCGCCGATTACAAGATTCCGGTGACCGACGGCAAGCGCTGCGAATCCGGCCGCTTGGATTCTGTCGAGAAAACACATCTGCTAACCCGTGACGGAAACGTCTCCGCGTTGTTGCTGGAACCGGATATGTCGAAGGTCGGTGGTGTGTTTCGCAAGAGCAAGGATGCAAAACTGAAAATCTGGCTGTCGGACGACGAATTCCGTGTGCCGCTGAGGTTTTCCAGCAAGGTTGCGGTCGGCAGTTTTCACGGAGTTTTGGTCGAGCATGTGCCTGGCCATAACGACACCGACTGATCGCGAACGAGACGCCGTTTGAAGGATCGCAAACGCATCGCAAAATTCGTCCTCGACGATGTCGTCAGTAAAGACCCGCCATGACGGGCGGTCTGGCGCGGGAAGCGGCGAATACCGATATTCCTATCCTGCTGGAGGGCGAAACCGGGACCGGCAAGACGCTGCTGGCACAAGCCATCCATAATGCCTCCGACCGTGCCGCCGAAACATTCGTTTCGTTCAATACCTCCGCGATGACCGATACGCTCCTGGAAAAGTCAGTTGTCCGGTCATGAGAGGGAGCTTTCCGGTGCGGCCAATCAACTCCGCAGCAAATTCGAAGTCGCCCACAAAGGCACCATGTTCTTTGATGAGATTGCCGACATGAGCCCGATGGCTCAAGCCAAGATCCTGCGCGCCATTGAGTATGGGGAGTTTGAGCGACTCGGTGCCGGACTCACGCACGACGCAGATGTGCGTATAATCTCTGCAACCAACCGCCCGTTGCGCCAACTCACACGTGAACGGAAATTCCGCGAAGATCTTTATCATCGCCTCAATGGTTTGGCGCTGGTCCTGCCGCCGCTGCCTCAGCGGCGGAAAGATCTGGACGGCCTCATTGCCGGCGAGTTGAACCGGACCGCTGCTGACGCCGGCAAGACAATCGCGGGCATCGATCCCGATGCGCTGGATCGGCCCAAGGCCTACGAAGGGCCCGGTAACCTGCGTGAGTTGCATCGCGTCATTCGGATGGTTGTCCTGTTCACCACCGGCGACACCGTCATGCCGGAGCATGTCATCCTCGACGACCAACGGGGCAGTGCCGGGAACCGTGCGCCGCAGAGCCGCGCTGACAGCGAACCTGCGCCGCCGGTGCCCGATAGCGATGGCCTGACACTCGAGACCGCTGTCCGCCGACATTGTCAGTATGTCTATGACCTCACCGGCAATAATAAACGCCAGACCGCCCGGGTATTGGGAATTTGGCGATCAACTCTATAACACAAGATCGACCCGGAATGAGCGATCACCAAAAGATGCGCTTGGCGCTGTTCAACGACAAGTGGGCGCAGCGTGAAACGATTTTTTCCCGCCACGCACCGTTACCGTTCTGGGCGCCTGGATTGATTCTGACGGACGCGATCCGCTCGGTCTACGAGCACTTTCTTCCCGTCTCCGAATATGCCTGGGACCTGGCTTCCGTGCTCAGTGACGTGCTGCCGGGAACCTTCAAGGCTGATGCATTTTCCGCCTGGGTACCTGCCAGCCTGCGCCGCCCACCAGCTTCGCTGCCCGACCTATGGGCAACGTTGCCACCACCGGTTGCCGGACGGTTGACCTGGACGTCCGACGATTTGTGGTCGCTTGCTTGTGTGTTGGCCGCGCCGCTGCAGCATGGCACAACAGCCGGGCGATATCCCGAACAGCAACGGGCGTTGCGCGACTGGTTGCAGCACAGTGAAAAAGCGAGGTTTGCCGTGGACTACGCGTGTGGGACAGGGCAGGGGACCTGGGAGCTGGCGACGCTGCTGCCGCCGGGGTCGCTGGTCGTGGGGATAACTCTGGAACCGCTGGAATCATGGCTTGCCGGCCATCGCAACACAAGCCATCTGGAATGGGCATTCCGGAATGTGGGCTCGAAGTACGAATACCCGATAGTTGACGACCAGGTCGAAGTCGCCTTTGTGGCTGGTGACTTCCATAGTTTGGCATGGCGGCAGAAGACGGATCTGATTGTGTGCAATGGACTGATCGGCGGCCCGCTGTTGAACCGTCCGGATGCCATGCGGGATGTGTGGCAGCGCTTTGTCGCGGAGCTGTCGCCCGGTGGCCTTTTGTTGATTGGCAACCGCTTTCATGCCGGCCGTGCCGCGGACTGTGCGGCATTCCTGGCCCTCAGACCCGATGGGATTCGGGAGATTCATGCCGATGAACACAGTTTCGTATTCTGCTCATAGTGTAGAAAGGTGATTTGAATTTGTCGGGGTGCATTCCCGCGTGCGGAGCAATAGTCTGGCAAAGAGGGGAGTTGGCCGGCGCAAAGGAATCATGGGGCGGCATGGCTGGCGCCGGGGCAAACGTCAAGATCTGGGGGGATAGGCTTATGTACCACTGCATATCGAGAGAGTTCGTACCACTCCGGAAAGATGGCGTACGATATGATTGCAGAGGCAGGAATATGCCCCAGCACAAAGATGCTCAGAACTGTCTGTGTAATTGACGTGGACACGCAAGCTTCTGGCTCTATATTACTCGTTGCGGACGAGACCTGCCATTTGTGGGTCGAAATCATGATTATCCTATGATCATGACATCACGGATCTTTGCATTGCTTCTATCTGTAGTGCAAGGTGACGGTTGTGTACGCCGCCACTTCTAATCGATCCGAGGTTAAACTCTCTCCCACTATGGACCCTGGTTTTTGGATTATAGCCGTCACTATCGCCATCGGAACATGGTTGACCGCGGTCTGGGCTGCATTTTCCGACCTCAGTCGCGCTGGTATTCGTAAACTGGAGCAATCGAAGCACGAGGGCTTGATTGACCGTGCGGAGCTTTGGTTGGACCATCGCGACGACTATCGCATCGCGATCCGCGTGCTTTCCTTCATCAATCTCGGTCTTTTCGCCCTGACCAGTGAGTCGTTGCTGGTAGAGGTCGGGGTGCAGGAATCCAACGCTGTATTCGCAGCTCTTGGGTTCGTCGTTGTTCTTTTTCTGATCTCCGAAACCGTCGGGCACTGGGTGGCTGCCTATCATTGGTCTATTCTAAAATTCTCTGCTCCCTTGCTCGGTCCCTTTCGCATCGCAGCCATACCGATCAACAGCTTTCAGGACCGGCTGGCCCGCGCCCGCGACAACGGGGACGAGGAGATTCGCGCCACCACAGAGGACGAGATCATGTCCCTGGTGGAGCAGGATGCCACAGAAGAGGAGGAGGACGGCAGCCTGGAAGACAACGAGCGTCGCATGATCCGCGGCATCTTCGACCTCGACGAGACTCTGGTAAAGGAGATCATGACACCGCGAGTCGACATCGACGCGCTCAACATAAGCAGTTCCATCGGCGAGGCCAAGGCACATATAGTCGAATGCGGACACAGCCGAATCCCGGTTTATCGCGGCACCGTGGACAGCATTGTCGGCCTCATTTATTCCAAGCACCTGCTCGATGATTCCCGTCTGGCTGCGACCGACAATGTCGAGCAGATCTTGCAGCAGCCCGTATTCGTGCCGGAGACCAAGAACGTCGGCGAGTTGCTCGATGAGTTTCGCCAGCGTAAAAAGCATCTGGCCGTGATCATCGACGAGTATGGCGGTACCTCTGGGATCGTCACCATCGAAGACATCCTTGAGGAAATCGTCGGCGAAATCCAGGATGAATTCGACGCTGACGAGCCGCCAGGGCATCAAACCGTGTCCGGCGGTGCCTTTGAAATCGATGCCCGCATGCCCATCGATGAAGTCAATGAACTGCTCGGTGTGGACATTTCCGATGACGAGGAATACGATACCATCGGCGGCTATGTCACCAAGGTGCTCGGGCGGATCCCGAAATCCATGGAGAATGTCCAGGTTCCCGGGCTTGATGTCAATATCCTCAATGCCGATGAGCGCAAGATCAGCCGAATGCTGTTGACTCGCAACACCCTGCAGACACAAAACCAGATTATGTGAAGGTGAATTAGATGTCGTGGAACTGGAAAGTGCAACGTGCGCGTCAGGCCTTTCTCGCTTTCGAAGACGGTACCGTGATGCGCGGCCATTCGGTCGGCGCTGAAATCGATCGTGTCGGTGAAGTCGTCTTCAACACCGGCATGACCGGCTATCAGGAGATCCTCAGCGATCCGTCGTATCACGGTCAATTCGTCACCATGACGTATCCTGAAATAGGCAACACCGGCGTTAATAACGCCGATGCCGAGTCCGGCAGTGCGTACCCCAACGGCTTCATCGTCCATGAAATGAACGAACCGGAGAGTTGGCGCGCCGACGAATCGCTGTCGTCCTACCTGGTGCGCCACAGCATCCCCGCCATCGCCGGCATCGACACCCGTGCGCTGACTACGAAACTACGCGACCAGGGCACGCTGAAGGCTTGCCTCTGTGTAACCGGTGACACTCCAGTGGATGCCGCCGTTGCCCGCGCCCGAGACTGGGAAGGCTTGGACGGCCAGGACTACGCGGCTAGAGTCACCTGCAAGTCGTCCTTTTCCTGGGATGTCGATGGTACAAAGACTATCAGCTGGGGCATTGCGGAAGAGTTGCCGCCGTGCGATTCTAAGGTGGTTGCATACGATTTCGGTATCAAATGGAATATCCTGCGCAACCTGCGACTGGCGCAGATGGATGTCACGATTGTTCCCGCCGAAACGACTGCGGCCGATGTCCTGGCGCAGAAGCCTGATGCCGTATTTTTTTCCAACGGGCCGGCTGATCCTGCAGCGGTTGAGTATGCGGTCGATAATGCGCGTGAATTGATTGGCAAGGTTCCGATCATGGGGATTTGCCTGGGGCATCAACTTCTTGGTTTGGCCTGCGGCGCTTCCACGTATCGCCTGAAGTTCGGCCATCATGGTTGCAACCATCCGGTTCGCCGTCTCGACACCGGCGCCTTTGAAATAACCTCACAGAATCATAATTTCGCGATCGACCCCGACAGCTTGAGCAAAGCTGAGCTGGAAGTGACGCATACAAATCTCAACGACGGGACCATTGAAGGCGTTCGTCACCGCAGCGCCCCGATGTTTGCCGTGCAGTATCATCCCGAGGGCAGTCCTGGTCCGCACGACCCGAGTTATCTCTTTGCCCGTTTCCGTGAGATGATGCTGGAAGCGAAGTAGGTCCGGCGCGCTGCTGTGTCCACTTCTCCTGCTGGAACCCCGGTAATCGGTTACCGGTATGTATTGTGTATTCTGGCAAATTTCTGTTGCTTAAAAAATATCGGCCAGCACAAAATCTTTCCGCAATTGTCGCATAATCGTGTTTTGTTTACGATGCATGCGTCGACGGTCCTCTGCGGCAATGTCGTTGTGGTTGCAGAGGTGCAGGATGCCGTGGACGATATAAAGACAGACCTCGTCGCCCAAGGATTTGGCCCGCGGGCAGGAGAGGGCAACATCGACACAGACGCAAATTTCGCCGATTACCGCGTTATCGCTCTGCGCGTCGTCACGATAATCAAAGGTGATGACATCGGTCGGCTTATGGTGGTCGAGGAAGGATTCGTTGAGGGCTGTGATTGTGGGGGTATCGACCAGGACGACGGCGAGCGTTTCACCGGGATTCGATTTTTGGTCCAGACTGCTTAGGCTGATCGCCCGTTTTATCACCCGCAACATCAGCCGCCGATCCCGCAGCGGATGCTTTCTGAGACGTTTCGATAAAGTTACTCTCATTTTTTTTGAGCTTGGGATAGGCTACGCGACCGTGCAGCATGGTAGTGAGGTTTTGCTTGATAGACAGTTCGATTTCGTTGACTTCTCCCATCGTGAGTTCGGCTTTCTTTAGCTGCCCGTCGACGATGCGGTTATTGAAAATTTCGGATATTAGAGAGTCGACTTTCTGAGGCGTCGGCTTTTCAATCGAGCGCGAGGCAGCCTCACAAGAGTCGGCCAACGCGATAATTGCGGCCTCTTTGGTGCGGGGCAGGGGGCCAGGATAGCGGTAGTCCTCGTCATGTACGGGTTTGTTCTTGGTTTCCTCCTGCTTGGCGCGATTATAAAAGGCAACCACCAGGCTGGTGCCATGGTGTGATGCGATGACATCTCGCAGCGGTTTGCGCAACTTGTGCCGGGCCGACATCTCCAGGCCTTCCTTGACATGGTTGATGATCACCAGCGCACTCATGCGTGGCGTCAAATCGGCATGCCGGTCACTGCTCCCAGCTGTGTTTTCCGTATAGTACAGAGGGTTCGATAGCTTGCCGATATCGTGAAAATAGCTGGCAACGCGGCAGAGCAGGGAGTTCGCACCGATGCGCTCAGCAGCGTGCTCCGACAGGGTGGCTACCATGAGGCTGTGATGGTAGGTGCCGGGGGCTTCCAGTTGGAGGCGCTTGAGCAGGACGTGATTGAGATCGCCGAGTTCGAACAGCGTGATGTCCGAAGTTATGCCGAACAGTGATTCGCAGACTGGCAGCAGCAGATTGGCCAGCAGTACCGTGGCGAAGCCGTTGACCAGGGCGATGCCGAGAATCCACAGGTAATTGACAATCGGCGCCGATTGCTTGAGCATGAAAAAAGTGGCAATGACAAAGATTGCTAAAGCAACCATGAGCCCGGCACGGAAGGTGCGGATGCGGGTGCGGGCGTGGCGCACGGATACGGCGGCTAAGCTGCCACCGGCCATCGCGAGCAGGAGTATTTGCAGCGGTTCGGTACTTTGGACAGCCAACAGCATGCCTTGGAAAATGCCAACGACGATACCGACTCTCTCATCGAGCAGAATACTCAACAGGACGGCAGACAGCGCGACCGGCAACCCCGGGAGGACCAGCAACGTCCTGCCATCGTGGATTGACCATGAAATAATTTCGGTGCCGCGGACCACAAACATGGTAATGGCGATCACCAAGGCGATGAGAATCATGTCTTTGCTCAACATGTTCGGACGCATGCGATAGATAAGCATGCCGCCAAGGAGAATGATCAGCATCGTTATAGCCAACGCCCAGATAGTAGACAACAGGTACTCGGTATCGCCGCGGCTGTTTTCCTTGGCGATCTCGTGGGCGTAGAGTTGGGCCAGATCGCGGTTACGGATCAGTTGACCTTTCTTGATGAATGCATTGCCCTTGCCTACCAACTTGATGACCTCCGGCACGCGGGCAACGGTGACACGGCGAGCTGCTTCGGTTTCCGGCTCCAACGCCATCAGATTCGGCACGATCGACTGACCGATGGCGCTTATTGCCGCTTCTTCTTGAACCTCGCTGAGCAAGTGCGGAAAGGCGTCGGCAGAATTGCTGATTATCTGGCGGGCGAGACTCTGTGGCGTCTGCAGCGAATTCAGGTTGATCAGTTTCGGCACGTTGCCTTCGATATCGATGGCGATCTCGTTGACGAACTGATACTTCTGGTACTTGTCGAAGAACTCCTGTTTGACGTCCGCATCGACAATCGGTTCCCGGATCAGCACGTTGAGGTTGGATTCGAGCGCTTCCCGCTTGGAGTCATCAGCCATGATGATATTGAGCGCATCGATCTGCTCTTGGCGTAGCCGGGAATTCTGGCCGGGATCAGTGGTGCCGGTGCGGACTTCGGAGAGCCAGGAAATGAGTTCGCGGAGGTTTTTTTTGGTCGCGACGTTGGCGCTGTTGTCGATTCGGTAAATATCGCGGACACGTGCGCGGGCGTTGCGCTTTCGTGCCTCCGTTTCCTCATTGTCGACATACTGGTAATC
>CAUZJQ010000086.1:0-14662 GCA_963580095.1 Lentisphaeria bacterium
TCTGCGTCGCCGGCGGCGCGCCGCTGCCGGATCCCGGCAACAAGCAAAGCAATCGTAGCAAGAATAAAGGGCAGCAGCGACAGCTCAATGCGTCGCCCGCCGATCTCGAACACATCGCCGTGCGCCGTCAATCGGTAGTACGAATCGATCGCCCCGCCGTCGTCTTTGGCAACCAGCGTCGCCCGGCCGCCGATCATCGTGTGCGGCAGCGTCTTCGTCTGAAAAACGGTTGCCGCGACACGCTTCAGGAGAATCTCCGCGAACCAGGCAGGGCGATCTGTGATCTTGTCGAGAAACATTTTTCGGATGAACACCTCGTACTCCTTGCTCGCGGATGTCCGGATGATACTTCGCAGATCCGGTCCGCCCGCTTCAACCACCGCGGTTGCCGCGTTGACATCGTCCCAGACATGGACACCGGTATCGTCGAAATCGCCGAGACCACACCAGACGTTGTGCCAAACCGGATGCCCCGTCGTCGAGCCGGTCGGCAGATCGAATTGGGCCGCGGCACTGTGCATAACGCTCTTCATGTAACCGCGAAACAGAATCGTCGGAAACGCAAACAGCAGCAGGGTCAGGAGCAAGAGACCATAGCGATTGCATTGTCGAAACCAGCGTATTGATCGCACCGAGGCGAGGAGTTGTTCGTCGGCCGACGCCCACCAGAAAGCGAGAACGAAGCCGGGCATCAGGGCCAGCGTACCGTTCCGACACATCATGCATAGGGCAAAGAAGCCGCCGGCGGCGATCACCCGGAGCACCCAGGAATTGATTGTCAGCCTACGATGCAGAACGCAGAACACCGCCACGGTAATGAGCAGCAGAATTCCGATCAGGTAAAAGCCCGTCGCGGAATAGGATGTTGACAGCGTCGTGGTGACGTACGAGGACAGCGCCAGCAGGGGCAGCAGGACTCCGGCGGCAACCGCGTGCCCCGCTGTATACAGCTCCCAGTTCAGCCACCCCAGCAGCGGCACCGCAACGAGCAGAGCGATCCAGAACAGGAGATACGGCATCGGACCGCCGCGAACCTGAAACAACCGCCCCAGCAGCCACGCCCGGCCGGCATCATTGGTGCCGCCCTTCAGATGCACTTGACTTTCCGGGTGTTCCTCGTAGTGCACTGTGCGCCAGAAGGCACGGTGCAAGCCGAGCTGCTCGGCTTCGTCGCGCGGCAGATAGATATTCCAGCCCGCATGCAGCGGGAATTCATCGTAGTGCAGGTAACCCAGCGCCGATCGTATATCGCGCGAATATCGGCTGTGCTCCTCCGGGATTTCGGCGCCGATAGCCAGGGCCGCGAGGATGACCGCGACAACAGCCGGCACGAAGCTCAGATAGCGCGGCGTAGGGCTCATCTCGTTGACATCTGCGACGACGCGGGGTTGGAGGGGGGACTCGAGCCGAACTTAGCCTGGATTATTCTGCTCCGGCAGCGCAGTGGACGGACAGCTTTAATCGCAAAGGTTCGAGAAGGCGCGGCGGGATAGGGCGACAACATGGCAATCAGGACGAGGAAAATCAACCCGCATCGCGCGGATTATAGTATGATAGGGTATTGATTCTCGCCCCAGACCGAAGGCAAAAATACAAGAAAAATAAACCCGTGAATCAACGTGAATTCAGGGGACAATTCCCCAATTTCGCTATTGACATAGCTGCCGGTCGGATCACATAATTCAAGGTGAAGTTCCTCGCCGGCTTTCCGGTGATTCGGCATCTCAGATGCTACTAAGAAGGCGATAGGCGGACACAACGGTCCGCCTCAAGAAACAGCCATCGCCACACATACACCGGAGGCGCAAAATGAACCGCACCCTCAACCACCCCTGGAACGAACTCAATCGAGTCTGGAACATGGTCGATCAACTCTTCTGCAATCCCGTCGGCACCGGCTCGTCCAGCCGTGGCAAATTCCCGAAAGTGCAGGCCTGGAGCCGGGACGGTCACTACGTCGTCACCGCCGAACTGCCCGGCTTAGAGCTCGATGCCGTCAATGTCTCGGCACAGGGCAACACCCTGACAATCAGCGGCGAATTGACCCAGCCGCCGGCAACTGACGGGGTGTACCATCGCAACGAGCGGGCCTACGACAAGTTCCATCGGGAACTGCGTCTGCCGATCAGTTGTCGATGGCAGCGAAAAGCTCAATCACCAGGCGACTACGCAGCGTCGAACGTAAATTCGCCGTCGGCGTATCCTGCGTTCAAGCTGGTGTTCTCATCGAACTCGCCGGCAACGATCATTCGTGAGACGGCATTCTCCAGCCGGTTGGTGATCACCCGGCGCAAGGGCCGGGCGCCGTAGGCCGGATCATACCCCTCCGCCGCCAGTTGTTCGCGGGCAGCATCGGTGACCGCTACCTGGCGGTTGAGCTTGCCGACCTTCGCTTCGAACCTGGTCAGCTGGATGTCGACGATCGTACGCAGGTCTTCGGGCGTCAGCGCCTTGAAGACGATGATGTCATCGACCCGATTGAGGAACTCCGGCCGGAACACTTGCTGCAGCTCGGAGAGCACGTGCGCCTCGAGCTGCGCGTCGGCGGCGGATTCGTCGAGCAGATGCCGACCGCCGATATTCGAGGTCATGATCACGACGGTGTTCTGGAAATCAACAACGTGCCCCTGGGAATCGGTCAGTCGCCCGTCGTCGAGCAACTGCAACAGGACGTTGAAGACGTCCGGATGCGCCTTTTCGATCTCGTCGAACAGGATGACGGCGTACGGTCGCCGACGAACAGCCTCGGTGAGCTGGCCGCCCTCGTCGTAGCCGACGTAGCCGGGCGGCGCGCCGATCAAGCGGGCGACGCTGTGCTTCTCCATATACTCGGACATGTCGATGCGCACCATGGCATGCTCGTCGTCGAACAGAAATTCGGCGAGCGTCCGCGCCAGCTCGGTCTTGCCGACGCCTGTCGGTCCGAGGAAAATAAAACTGCCGTTGGGCCGCCCCGGATCCTGCAAGCCGGCACGGGCGCGCAGAACCGCATTTGCCACGGCGTCGACTGCCTGGTCCTGGGCAACGACGCGCTTGTGGAGGTGGTCGGCGAGATGCAACAGACGCTGGCGTTCGCCCTGCAGCAGCTTTGACACTGGAATATGGGTCCAGCGACTGATGATCTCGGCGATATCGTCCTCGGTGACTTCCTCACGCAGCATGCGGTTGGCACCTTCGACATGCATCTGGGCCTCCTTGTCGGCCATCTGCTTTTCGATTCCGGGAATGGTGCCGTGGCGCAGTTCGGCGACGGTATCCAGGTCGTAGTCGCGTTCCGCCTGGGCCACGCGACGGCGGGCTACTTCGAGGGCGCTGCGCAGGGCGTGCAATTCTTCGATACCGCCCTTCTCCTTGTCCCAGCGCGCCTGCAGTTCATTAAGTTTTTCATCGGTATCCGCCAGCGCCTCCCTGAGTTCCGCAAGCTGCGCCTGCGACTCCGGATCCTTCTCCTTGCTAAGGCCGGCAATCTCGATCTCCAACTGCATCTTGCGCCGTGCCACTTCATCGACCTCGAGCGGCCGGCTGTCGATTTCCGTGCGCAGGCGGGCGGCTGCCTCGTCGATCAAGTCGATGGCCTTGTCAGGCAGGAACCGGTCGCTGATGTAACGGTCGGAGAGCACCGCAGCGCTGACTAGGGCGGCGTCGCGGAACTTGACGCCGTGGTGTACTTCGTAGCGGTCGCGCAAACCGCGCAGGATGGAGATGGTATCCTCGACCGACGGCTGCTCGACCAGGACGCTCTGGAAGCGGCGTTCCAGTGCCTTGTCCTTTTCAATGTGCTTGCGATACTCGTCGAGTGTTGTTGCGCCGATGCAATGGAGTTCACCGCGGGCCAGCATCGGCTTGAGCAGGTTGCCGGCGTCCATGGCGCCTTCGGCCGCTCCGGCGCCGACAACGGTGTGCAGCTCATCGATAAACAGGATAACCCCACCATCGGCTGCGGCGACTTCCTTGAGCACCGCCTTGAGGCGCTCCTCGAATTCACCACGGTACTTGGCGCCGGCGATCAGGGCGCCCATGTCGAGGGCCATGAGTCGACGGTTTTTCAGACCTTCGGGCACGTCACCGGCAATGATGCGACGGGCCAACCCTTCGACAATGGCAGTCTTGCCGACGCCCGGGTCACCAATCAGCACCGGATTGTTCTTGGTGCGGCGCGACAGGATCTGCACCATACGGCGGATCTCCTCGTCGCGGCCGATGACCGGGTCGAGCTTTTCCTGGGCGGCCAAGGCGGTCATGTCGACAGCGTACTTAGCGAGCGTATCGAAGGTGGCTTCGGGATTGGCCGAGGTAACGCGCTGGTTGCCGCGGACTTCCTGCAGCGCCTGCAGCAACAGGTCGCGGGTGATATTAAACTGCTTCATCAACTCGCTGCAGGTCGGGTCATCGCCAAGCGCCAGGAAGATATGCTCGACACTGACGTACTCGTCCTTCAGGCGCTCGGCGGTCGCCTCGGCGGCGATCATCACTTTGCTCAGTTCACGCGTGGCGCCGACCTGGCCGACGCCGGGGCCGATGACCGCAGGTACGCCGTCAAGCTCAGAGGCGACGGCGCCGCTGAAATCGGCCAGGGATACGTCGAGTTTCTGCAGCAACGCCGGCACGAGGCCGTCCTCCTGCTCGAGCATTGCGGCGAGCAGGTGCAGGGGCATGAGGTACTGGTGGTCGGATTTGACCGCCAGTTCGTGAGCGTTGGAAACGGCCTCACGCGACCGCTCTGTCAGTCGTTCCATATTCATCGTGGTCCTCCGCTGTTGGCCCAGAAGTTTGGTGTTCTTTCGTCGACTTATAAATGCATCTTCTTTGCCAATGACCTGTCGACTCATGCAACGTACTGGGGCAGCGTCAGATACCACACGAACAGGGCCACCATGTCGCATGCATGGCACATAGAAAGCGACATAAGGACTGTCACATTGCGCCAATATGGCGCAATGTTTCTACAAAATAAACTATGGGGGGAGGGGGGGTACACATTGAGTTGTTGCATATCAACCTGTGTACGTGATAACGAGCTCTATTCCTTCGACACGCCAACACATCACTCTGCTCTATTATGTCGACAGAAACGCTTAGTTTGTTTTTGCCGATGGGCGCAATATAGTCGCAGCCTGATCAATCACGTATCTGTACGTAATGGAGGATTGGCGTGCTGCAGCGTTCGAGTTAACAGGCTTTTCCCCATGCCACGCGCAACCGAAAATGACACCGTATCCATGACTTTATTGCTGCAAAACGCCATCACGGCGCCATCCTGTCGGCATGGCTGTACACTTAATCAAAAAGGGGTCCTAAAATGAGCACCCTCGCAAGTTTCAGACTCGACGGCCGGGTATCCGTCGTCACCGGCGGTGCCCGCGGTCTGGGCTATGACATTGCCGATGCCCTGGCTGAAGCCGGCAGCGATCTGGTCATTACCTCCCGCCAGCAGGAAGCCGTCGATGAAGCAGCGGAAAAATTTCGCGAGGCCCACGGCGTACAGGTCCTGCCGCTCGCACTCGATCACTGTGATTTTGACCAAGTGGCGGCTGTAGCGCAGCAGGCCACCGATTGGCAGGGACGCGTCGACGTCCTTGTCAACAACGGTGGTGGCGGTGTCGGCGGTACCCCGGATCTGTTCGAGCGCCCACCTGAAGCGATCACGAGGATGATCGAAACCAACCTCATCGGGCCTATATTCTGCTGCCGGGAGTTCGGCCGGGCAATGGTCGAGGCGGGTCGCGGCAGTATCATCAATATCGCCTCGATCGCCGGCATGTGCGGGCGCGACCGCCGCATGTACGAACGCACCGGACTCGGCCAGCAGCCCATTGGTTATGCTGCCGCCAAGGGCGGCGTCATCAGCATGACCATGGATCTGGCGGGCTACCTGACGCCAAAGGGAGTTCGGGTCAACGCGGTCTCTCCCGGCGGCTTCGAGCGCGGCCAGGTGCAGGCATTCATCGATGCGTACAGTGACGCTACACCGATGGGCCGGATGGGCCGGGACGGCGTCGATCTGAAGGGCGCAATTCTATTCCTGGCCTCCGACGCGTCGGCATATGTCACCGGCCAGAACCTCGCTGTTGACGGTGGCTTCGTGATGTGGAAATAGGAATGGCGCATGAGCCAATCAGAATCCATCAACACTGACGCCGGAAAGCGCACCGTACTTGTCGTCGGCTGCGGCTCGATCGGGCGGCGCCACATCCGCTTGCTGAGCGAGCGCCCGGACACCCGGGTTCTGGCCTGCGACCATGACCCGGCAATCCTCGCAGAGGCCATCCGCGAGACGCCTGTCGAGCAGTCATTCGACGACCTCGATTCGGCGCTTGCTGCGGCCCCGGAATTCGTCTGGGTCTGCACGCCGGATCCGGCTCACGAAGCCGTGGCCACGGCCGCCCTGCGGACCGGCGCCGATGTATTCTGCGAAAAGCCACTGGCCCACACTGTCGAATCGGGCCGTGCTGTCGCGACCGTAGCGCAAGCAACCGGCCGGACTGTCGGTGTCGGATACGTCATACGTTGCGAAGACGGCTATCAGCGTATCAAGCAACTGCTGGACGACAGCGAACTCGGGACAGTCCTCGCCGCACGCGTCAAGGTCGGCGCCTACGACACGCTGCTGAATATGAAATCCGGTTTCATAACGGACCGCAAAGACAGTATCGTGCTGGACTACTCCCACGAACTGGACTATCTGCACTGGTTCCTGGGACCGGTTGCCGAGGTAACCGCAACAGCCGCGTCGATCGGCGATCTGCCGCTCAAGCCCGATCCGAATGTTGTCGCAGCAACCTTGCGATTCAAAAGCGGTGCTGTGGTCAGCCTCCACCTGGACTATGTGCAACTGCCCGGCGGCAGGACGATCGAACTTTTCGGCGATGCCGGCAACCTCTCCTACACTATGGCCAGTGGAAAGATTCTTCTGCAGGCACACGGAGCTGAAGCCGTAACCGAAATCCCGATCGCCGGCGAGCGCGACGACTGGTTTCGCAAGGAACATCAAAGTTTTTTCGACGCCGTAGCGGTGGGGCAGCAGCCACTGGTGTCCGCCGAAGACGGCGTGGCCACACTGCGGGTCGTTGAGGCTATCATCACGGCATACCGCGAAAATCGCGTCGTGCACTTAAGCTGAGGACCCATTCATGAGCAGCACGTTTAACGTTGGCATTGTCGGTTTCGACTTTACCCCGGCCATACATCCAGAGTACGGCGCCTGGGGCACCACACCCAGCATGACCGAAGTCGACATGCCACTGCTCGGCCGCTGCATCGCGTTGAGCCAGGGTGAAGATCTCCTGCTCTGGTATGGTATCGATATCTGCGGCAACCCGCCGAAAGAAGTCGCTGAGATCCGCGACGAGCTGGCGAGCGCCCTCAGTCTGCAGCGCCGGCAGATTATCTGGTCCACCAGCCAGACGCACTCAAGCCCAACGCTGCCCGGCTCCGACATGCCCGGCGGCAGCTGCATTACCGAGCGCGGTTCATACGACACCGATTACTGCAACGCCCAGCGCCGCGTGTTCATGCAGAAGTGTATCGATGCCGGACGCCAGGCCATCGACAGCCGGCAACCGGCTCAAATCCGGGCCGGCAGCGGCTTTTGCGATTCCATCAGCTACAACACCCGCTTCCCGATGCCGAACGGTGGCGTCAAGTTCAGTCGGCACCACACGGAAGGCCTGCAGAGCGGCAAGTTCTTTGACCCGACCGTCGGGCTGGTCGTGTTCGAAGATGAATCCGGCAAACCGCTTGGCGCCATCTTCAACTTCTGCTCGCACCCCGCGACGATGATCAACGACAAGTACATCTCGCCCGACTGGGTCGGCACTGCCCGGGCCGAAATCGAAGGCGCCATCGGCAGCGCCCCGGCAATGTACGTCCAGGGCTTCTGCGGCGACGTCAACTGCCATCATATCTTCGGTACCCCGGCACAGGCGAGGTCCACCGGCCTGCGTCTCGGCAAAGCCGCTGTCGAGGCGCTGCCGACGCTCATACCGGCACGCGCCACGCCGTTCGCTGTTCGGACCGAGACGATCCAGATCGACTGCGAACCGATGTACACGCACCCTCAACTCGACCATGCGCTGAAGTTGCGACGAGACTACATCGACAGCCTCGCAACCGACCCGGCTGCAACGTGGTTCGCCGGCATCAACGCACCCGAGTTCATAAACGCCAAAGAGAAAACCGCCTTCGTCCAGGTGCAGATCGATTATCTCGAAGAAGGCCAGCGTATCCTGGAGACCGGCGAATCGGTCTGCGACCAACTGGATTTCGAGCTCACGGCAGTCCGCATAGGCGACGTCGCCGCGATCATCTCATACGGCGAAAACTTCACGCAGACCGGTGCAAAGATCCGCCACCGATCCCCCTTCGTCCACACCCTGATCTGCGGCGACAGCAACGGCCTGTGGGGCTATCTCGGGGACGACGACGAAATCGACCGCGGCGGCTACGAGACGGACTCCTACTGGAAAATGCTCATTATCGACGGCTTCCGCCTCGCCCCCACCAAAGGCAGCGCCGACAGGATTATCGACACCAGCGTCAGGATGTTGTGGGACTTGCAGGAGCACAAGGGCTGAACCTGCTTCGCCCCGTGGCGCTGTCTCATGTATCGGCGTTCGTCTAACTGAACTGGTTGTATCCAGTCGGGATGACTTCGCCGGTTGGCGGATCGAGGCATGGGTTGAGTTCGCCCGAATCTGTACCACGCAGACGGATCCAACGGAAGGAGGGCCAGGTTTCCAAGTCTGCCTTGACGTCGGCAGAAGCAACCCGCATGGTCATGCCGCAGCGGATTCGATCGCCAGTGTTTGCCTCGGAACCGTGCACCAGGGCATCGGTATGCAGCGACATCTCGCCGGCCTTCAAGTCGAAGTCGATGGCCTGACTCTCATCGATCTCGCTCGGTGTCAACGCCTGCGCCAGTACATCGCTCTCCTTCAAATCACCGGCATGTTCCAACACTGTCTTGTGCGAGCCCGGGATAACTTTCATGCAGCCGTTGGAAGCGTCCGTATCGTACAATGCGATCCAGGAACTGACGTTGTGCTCTGCCGGCTTCAGCGGCCAATAGGATATGTCCTGATGCCACGGCACCGTCTTGCCGTCGCCCGGCGCCTTGTAGAAATACTGGCCGCCCCAGATAAACAAGTCGGGACCGAGCAGGTCTTCGAAACAATCGAGTACAACCGGTGTCTTGCAAATGTCCCAGAACCCCTTGTGCACTGCCCACCAACCGTTGACATCGTTGTGCGTCAGGCTCTTGTCGGCAAGACCAGCCGTCACCTTCTCGAACAGCTCCCGGGCCTGCTCGAGCTGTTCGTCGTCGAAAACGCGAATGCCCTTGATGTAGCCCTGTTCGTGAAACTGTTCGACCTGTTCTGCGGAAAGCATTTTATTCATCGCTAAATCCCTATTATACGTTTGTGCAGTTAACATAGGCCACCACGTCACGAATCCCACATGCAGTCATCCCACCGACCTCAAGGAAATTGTAATCATGCGCGGGGCCGATTACCGTTGTCACCTGCGCTCGCACTCGCACCCGCAGTCAATGAGGGACAGTAAGTTGAACGACGAAAGCCCTGAATGCCGGGCCATGCAGCAGCGCTTTCTGTGGGCGCTCTGCTTAGCCTTTTTGCTGCATGCCTGGTTACGCTGCAGCAACGACCCCAATGCCGACGGCCTGCAGTACGCCTATATCGGTCCCGGCGCCGGCATCGCCATACTCGGGTCGTTTCTGGCTGTTGCATCGGCGATGTTTGCGGCGTTTCTGGCGCTGCTCACCTGGCCGATCCGACGGCTCTGGCGCGCCTTCCGTGGACACCGGACAGCAGCCAACGCCAAGGTCCGCCGTGTCGTCATTGTCGGTCTCGACGGTCTCGACCCCGGACTCGTCGACGAGTATCTCGAGGCCGGGCTGATGCCGAACCTGGCGAAACTCAAGGCGTCTGGCAGCTATACCCGTCTCGGCACCACGTGCCCGCCCCTGTCACCCGTAGCGTGGTCGTCGTTCAGCACCGGCACAAATCCGGGCAAGCACAATATCTTCGACTTCATCTGCCGCAATCCGAACGATTACCGGCCACAGATTTCGTCGGTACGCATCGAACCCGGCCGGCGTACGCTGAAGCTCGGCAAATACCTCCTTCCGCTCGGCAGGTCGAAGATCACCGGCCGGCGCAAGAGTAAGCCGTTTTGGAACGTGCTCGGCGAGGCCGGCGTTTTCAGTGCCGTGCTGCGCGTGCCGATAACCTTCCCGCCCGACCGTTTCCACGGCGTGCAGCTGTCCGCGATGTGTGTGCCCGATCTGCGTGGGACACAGGGGATGTTCTCCTGCTTTTCCGAGAGCGAAGAAACCGGCGCCATGATGGACGGCGACGTCGGCGGCGAGCGTCTCCGCGTCCGGCGCGACGGCAACCGCCTGCACGGCGAGCTCATCGGACCGGCCAATACACTGCTCACCGGTCAGCCCGAGGTGCGCGCGAAGTTCGCTGTCGTGCTCAACAGCTCTACCGCCGTGCTGCACATCGCTGGTCAGAAGATCGCCTTGCCTTTGAACGCCTACACCGACTGGATCACTATACGATTCCGCCTGGCACCGGGATTCCGGGTCAACGGCGTGTGCCGTTTCTACCTGATCAGCACCGAGCCGTTCACCATGTACTGCACGCCGGTGCAGATCGATCCGGACAAGCCGGTCATGCCGATCTCGCACCCGACGGTCTACTCCAATTACCTGGCGCGCCTGCTCGGCAAGTACTCGACACTCGGCCTGGCAGAGGACACCTGGTCGCTCTCCGAGGGGGTGCTCGACGAAGACGCGTTTCTGACGCAGGCCTACGACATCCATGAAGAACGCGAACGCATGCTGATCGATTCGCTCGACCGCGTGCGACGCGGCATGGTAGCCTGCGTCTTCGATGCGCCCGACCGCATACAGCACATGTTCTGGCGTTTCATCGACAACAATCATCCGGCCCTCGCCGAGCGGCCCAATACCCATCCCGATACGATTCGCGACATGTACCGGCGCATGGATGAAACAGTCGGCAAAGTAATGGAACGGCTGGACGAAGACACCACCCTGATCGTCATGTCCGATCACGGATTCAAGCCGTTCCGGCGCGGCCTCGATCTCAACGCCTGGCTGCTGGCCAATGATTACCTGAAACTAAAGGACGATGCCGCCAACACCGACTCTCAATACCTGGCGGACGTCGACTGGGCCCGCACCCGAGCCTACGCCATCGGTCTCGCCGGCATCTATGTCAATCGCCGTGGCCGCGAGGCCCAGGGCATCGTGGCGAAGGAGGAAACCGAGTCGCTGATCGCAGAGCTCGCAGAAAAACTCACCGGCCTCGTCGATACAGAGACCGGCGACATCGCAGTTCACGAGGCGATCCCCGGCAACCACGCCTACCACGGGCCGTACGTCGACGCCGCACCGGACCTGATCATCGGCTACACCGTCGGCTATCGGGTCGCCTGGGACGCAGCCGTCGGCAAGTGCGGCACCGACATCTTCGCACCGAATACAAACGCCTGGAGCGGCGACCACTGCGTCCACCCAGACCTGGTGCCCGGCGTCTTGTTCAGTAGTATCAAACTCAAGGACGACGCCAACATCATCGATGTCGGACCGACAACGTTGGAACTGCTGGGCGTCGCCAGGCCCGGCTACATGGATGGAGAGTCATTGCTATGCGACACCGAATAGCAGAACTGCTTTTCGCATCGGCGCTTTTCGCTGCCTCGGCAAGCACCGGCGGCGAACCGCAACGTGTCCTGGTCCTTGGCTTCGACGGCATGGACCCGAAAGTCTGTCGGGAATTGATCGCGGCAAACAAGCTGCCGTTTATCCAGCAACTGGCGAAATCCGGCACGTTCACCTCGCTGGCCACCAGCAACCCGCCGCAAAGCCCCGTTGCCTGGTCGAATGTCATCAGCGGCGCCGGCGCCGGGGTCCATCAGATTTTCGATTTCATTCATCGCGACCCGAACCCGGACGTGGAGGGCCTGCCGTTGCGCCCCTTTCTATCGATCTCCGCGATTGTGCCACCCGAAAAAACGCGCGCTATCGATATCGGCGGGTGGAGCATTCCACTGACCCGCGGCAAGCCGGTATCACTGCGTCGCGGCAGTGCGTTCTGGGATCACCTGGTAATCAACGGTGTCGATACGGCCATCTACCGGATGCCGGCCAACTACCCGCCTCCCGAGGTCGCCGGGTCCGGCCATTTCAGTTGCCTCTGCGGCATGGGGACACCGGACATGTTGGGGACCTACGGCGAGTTCACGCTGTACACACCGGATGCCCCATTTCTCCCACGCGCCGTACCGGGCGGCAAATTCGTCAGCTTGTTCATGCTCGAACATCGCGGTACGGAGCAACTGACCGGCCCGGCGAATTTTTTGAAAACTGAATCGTCGAACATCAAGGCGCCGCCGCTGGCGATCGAGTTCGAAGTGGTCAGGGACCCGCAGGCCGATGTCGCCAAGATCACGATTGGCGAACATCTCGAAATCATCAATGCCGGCGAGTGGACCAGGTGGCTGCCGATCACGTTCGAGACCGGCGTGCCAGGTGCCGCGGTGCTGGGCGCTTTGCAGGCGCCCGTGTCGGTGCCGGCAATGGTCAGGTTCTACCTGAAGTCTGTACACCCGAAACTCGAGCTCTATGCCAGCCCGCTGAATATCGACCCGCTGCGGGCGGCAACACAGATCAGCACACCCGCCGATTTCGCCGGTGATCTGGCAAAGGCAACCGGGCGCTACTTTACCACCGGCATCCCTGAAGACGCCAAGGCAATCCGCGCCGCGGCTCTCGACGAGGACGAATTCCTCAAGCAGGTCGACCTGGTCCTGGAAGAGCGCATTGTTCAGTATCGGCACGCACTGAAAAACTTCGACGATGGTTTGTTGTTCTTTTATTTCGGCACGCCCGACTTGCTCTCACACATCTTCTGGCGCGACCGCGACCCCGACCACCCCGGGCGCGACCCGGAACAGGGCGACCGCTACGCCGAAGTCATCAACGATTGCTACATCCGCATGGACGCGCTCATCGGCGAGGCACTCGACGAGATGGATGAATCCGACACACTCATCGTCTTGTCCGACCACGGATTCACCAGCTTCCGGCGTTCCGTACACCTCAATACCTGGCTGCACCAAAACGGCTATCTAAAAATCCAAGCCGGCCGTGCAGCCAGCGAAACACCAATGTTCCAGTATGTCGACTGGTCGGAGACTCGAGCCTATGCTTTCGGCATCAACGGCCTGTTCGTCAATCAGCAAGGACGTGAGAAAAACGGCATTGTCGCGCCCGGCGACGACACAGAAAAATTACTGCAGGAGATTTCGGAAAAACTGCAGTTGCTCCAGGACGATGACGGCTCACCGGCAATCGAAAAAATATATCGCGTGAGCGATGTGCATCCGGGGGCCGATGCCGATCTCGCGCCAGACGTCATTGTCGGTTACGCAGACTTTTATCGCGCCAGTTGGACCACGGCACTGGGCGGCATCGCGGACAAGGTGTTCGAGGACAACCTCGACCGCTGGAGCGGCGACCACTGTGTCGCACCGCACCTCGTGCCCGGCATCCTTGTCAGCAATCGCAAGATCGACATCGACGATCCTCGACTCGCCGATGTCACCGCAACTATCCTCAGCTTGTTTGATATCGAAGCGGACCCGAAAATGAACGGACGCAATTTGATCACTGAACCCTAAAACCTCCTGCCCACCATGTTCGGACCAAAAATAAAGATCGACAAAAGCCTCTACGAACGCCTCGAGAAAGCTGCCGGGAAAGCAGGCTACGCAACTACCGATGAATTCATCATCCACGTCCTGGAACGTGAGGTCTCGCAGCTCGAACGCGGCCAGGACGACGAGGAAGTACGGAAGCAGTTGCGCGGGCTTGGCTATATCGAGTGAGCTTCGTCAATTACATAACCACAGCCGTATTCGATGTGCTGATGGCACCGTTCGAAGCACTGCCGCCATTGCTGGTGCTGATCATCTGGTCTGTCGTGACCGGTATCGTGATGGCCGTGGTCTTCCGCTGCACGTCGAACCAGAAAGCACTGGCAGAGGTCGCCAATGAAACCAGCGCGAATATCCTGGCAATTAAACTTTTCCAGGACGACCTCGGCGTCACTTTTCGATGCCTGCTGAAGCTCCTGCACAATATCGCGCAGCGCCTGCGGCACTCGTTTCGGCCGATGCTGATCATGCTCGTGCCGCTGGTGTTGCTGCTGGTTCAGCTCGCCCTGCGATTCGAGTACGAACCGCTGAGGATTGGGGAGTCCGCAGTTGTCGAACTGCGGCTGGCGCCGGCCGTGTGGGAACAGTTCAACACCGTCCGGATCGAGGCGCCCGACACCGTCAGGGTCGAGACACCGGCAATGCGCGACTTCAAGCTGCACACAGTCTACTGGCGCCTGTCTGCGATGACAGCGGAACCGGTCGGAATCCGATGGACAGTCGGTGACCGGACAATTGAGAAAAGCATTGCCGTCGCGGATAGTTCAGCAAGATTACTAAGAGTCGACACAGTGCGTCCCGGCGCCAACTGGCTTGAACAACTGCTGCATCCCGGCGAGCAATCGATCGGCGACGACTCACCGGTTCGCGACATTGTCATGCACCACGGCCGACG
>CAUZJQ010000087.1:0-14599 GCA_963580095.1 Lentisphaeria bacterium
CACTTGGCCCTGTTATCGGATAATTGGCACGAAATTGCAAGCAGAAATCCTTGACCAAGGAAAATCTGTCATCGGGCAGCAGGCATATCTGCACCTTCCAGTTATATTGCCGGTCCGCAAGCCCCCCCGGAACCGTGCACCCAACGCCCCATCGATCTGAGAGGACCGAAAGATGAAAATGTATATCGCCGGCGAATGGGTCGGTGCGGACGAGACCACCCCGATCAGCTCGCCATTCGATGGCACCGTAGTCGACGAAGTTCCTGCCGCCAACGCCGCCCAGGTCGAAACCGCCCTCGCAGCCGCTGTCGAAGGTGCCCGCCAGATGCAGGCATTGACAGCATATGAGCGACAAGGGATCCTCAATCGCGCTGCCGAGCTCGTTGCCGAGCAGGCGGAAGACCTTGCCGAGACCATAAGTCGGGAAATGGGCAAACCTATCAAGGAAGCCCGCGGCGAGGTCGGACGAATGCCCGACCTGCTGCGCTTGTGCGGCTTCGAGGGCGCCCAGCTGCGCGGCGAGACACTACCGATCGATGCCCAGGTCGGTGCCGCCGGAAAATTCGGTTTCACGCTGCGCGTGCCGTGCGGCGTTGTCCTCGCCATCACGCCGTTCAATTATCCCGTCCTGCTGGTCCTGCACAAGCTGGGCCCCGCCCTGGCCGCCGGCAATGCGGTCATCCTGAAACCGGCCGGCTACACGGCCCTGACCGGCCTGAAATTGACCGATCTGCTGGTACAGGCAGGACTGCCGCCGCTGGCACTGCAGTGCGTCACCGGCCCGGGAAACACCGTTGGCAGTCAACTGTGTGCCGACGAGCGGGTACGCAAGATCAGTTTCACCGGCAGCGCCCCGGTCGGCGAAAACATCACCAAAGTCGCCGGCATCAAGAAGCTGTCGCTCGAGCTGGGCTCGAATTCGCCGATGATCGTGATGCGCGACGCCGACCTCGACCAGGTTGCCAAAGCCACGGCGGTCGGCGGCTTTGTCAACGCCGGGCAGGTGTGCATTTCGACCCAGCGCGTCCTGGTCGATCGCGAAGTGTACAGCGACTTTCTCGACGCAACCAAAGCAGAAGTCGAGAGCATCGTCAGTGGTGATCCACTGGACGAAAACACCGGGCTGGGCCCGCTGGTCCAGGAGAGCGAGGCGATACGTGTCGATGAATGGGTCCGGGAAGCTGTCACCGGCGGTGCCCGCCTGGTCACCGGCGGCGACCGCGACGGGGCGCGTTACGCCCCGACAATCCTGGCCGACGTCGATCCCGCCATGCGGGTATCCTGTGAGGAGCTCTTCGGACCGGCAATCGCAGTGACGCCCGTGGACGACATCGACACGGCAATCAGCTTGGCAAACGACAGCAAGTTCGGTCTGGGCACCGGCATTTTCACGCGCGATATCAACGACGCCATGCGCTACGCCCGCGAAGCGGAGTGCGGCAACGTGATGATCAACTGGACACCCCTGTGGCGGGCCGATTTCCAACCGTACGGCGGCTTCAAGCAAAGCGGCATCGGCAAGGAAGGCCCGCGCTATGCCATCGATGAAATGACCGAGATCAAGACCGTCGTCGTTCACGGACTGGATTGACATCGATCAAGTAGAACGGTTCTCTGCAGCTGGCACTACTTTGAGAATTCTATCGTGAATTCCGGCACGGTGCCGTCTTCCACATCCATGCCGACCCCGAAGTTCCGGTATCCGTAGTTCTCGCTGCCCACCGCCGGATCCTGCCATGTATGTTTGTCACGGCAAATTGACGACGGCGGGCGCTCGTCGCTGTCACGCGAGTGGTCCAGGTATTGGTCCGTGCCGCCGATGTCCAGCAGCAGTCCGAATGAATTGGCATGGAAGTCGTACGGACCGTAGCTATATCCGCGTTTGCGGTACTCGTCACGGAACGGCGCAACGCCGCGTCCGCCGGTGCCGGCCGTGTACAGGTATGTGTCGTCGCCGCCAATGTCTACGAGCAACGCGTTCGAGCGGATGTCGGCTCGCGCCATACTGTTGCCCCACGCCGAGTAGACATCGTCGCCACCCTTGTTGAGCAGCAGTGCGACGGTAAAATCCCAGCCGAACCCCAATCCCGCGCCGCCGGTCTCGAACAGCTCATGGCGATCATTGCCGCCCTCGTCGATCAGCACGCCGATGGAGAAATGCGCCCCGCTGCCCTGCGTGAAGTACACACTCTTATAGTGATCGTCACCCGCCCCGTCGAACAGCAGCCCCGTACCGTACCAGTATCCGAGTCCGACTGAGAAATTCCCCGCCAGATACGTGTCGTCGCCGCTGGAGTCGATCATCGTGCCGAGGCCGCCGGCCCAGTTGTGGCCGTCGGCGCCGTCCCCGCGCCGGCCGGATCCGACGCCCTGCGCCTGGCTGATGGCGATCTTGCCGCCGGAATGATAATCCGCGCGGCCGGCCTTTTCAGCGTAGACCTCGGCTTCGTACTGGTCGTTGCCGGAGTGATTCGCCAGCACGCCGACGCCGCCCGGGCCGCCGTACCCCTGGCCGTCACCGAAGAAGTAGAAGCGGTCATTGCCGCTGCCGTCCAGATGATAACCGAGACCGAAATAGCCGGCGCCCTGCCCTGCCAGCGTCATCGTGTAGCTATCGTCACCATCGCGGTCAAACAACAGCCCGAGCCCGAAGAGACCGACACCCTGCGCATGCGAACCTGCGGTGTAGGTATCGTTGCCGCCGTTGTCGATCAGGACACCGGCGCCGAGGATGCCGGCGCCCTGGGCCGGAACCTTCTCCGATACGTAGTCGTAGACATCGTTGCCGGCGCAGTCCAGCGCGATACTGATCGGCAGAGACAGTGATGACGTGGCACCGACCGGACCGGTATAGCGATCGTCGCCACCCAGGTCCACGAGCACGATGGCATCGTCATAGGCATGCGTATCGGCGCCCGATCCGGCCAGGACAACGCGCCCGATCGGCGTGACGAAGTCGAAGCCGGTCGCAGTCAGATCAAGATCGGTTTCCAGCACCGCGGCAAAGGCGTGACGGGCGTCATCGGCCGCCTGCACCGCTTTCATGCCGGCGTAATACAGCGACGGCTCGTCGAGGTCCTTCGCCAGATCATCGATTGCGAAATGATAGACCCGGCTGCCCGAATGGGTTTGAGGCAAGTCCCGAATGTGGAAGACTTCATTGAGATCCTGCGGATCGACATTGCGTATCGCTCGCTGCCGCCATTGCCACGCATCCAGCGCATTGAGTACCAGTGCCGCCAGCGGTTGGCGGATCGCGGGATCGAGTTTCGCGGCCTGGTCCCGCAGTTCCTGTCGCGCGTTCTTGTCCCAGCCCCGCCATTTCTCGCCGGGGCTCAGACCGAAAGTCTTCACCGTCAGTTGACCGCCGGTGACAGCATAGATCCGGTCAATGGCATCGACCAGCGGCGTCTCGTCATCGAGCTGCGGGTCGAGGTTGGCACTGTACGAGCGGAAGCCGGTGATCTTGCGATCGACGCCAAGAAAATAGACGAGCTGGTACAGGGCATTCGGCTTCTCCAAGCCCTCAGCACTCAGATACGCGTCGACCGCCATGGCCATGAGGTAAGTGAACTCGTAGCTTGCCAGCGGCTCGGCAAAGAGATCATTGAAAAACGGCAGAAGATGCGGCATCTGATCGGGATTCGGATACCGTGACCAATAGCCCTTCGGGCGATAGCCCAGATCGGCCCGTGAAAACCCGACCAGCCCCAGCGCCGCCCCCAGACGATCCACCTGTGCCGGCACCTTCTCCTGTGCCGCTGCGGTCGTGACCAGTGAAAATAACGTCAGCAGCGCAAGTAGACGAAATCTGCGCTCCATAGCAAATCCCCCGCTTTGATTTCGACCTGATAAAGTTCTGTAAAAAAGACCCGGCGACAGCCTACAACTGCAGCGGTTCCGGGGTTCGCAGGGTGAACGTCTTCCTGATGTACTTCGGGACATGCCATTTGGTCTTCGTGCCGATCCGCATATACCCGAAGTCACCGGCCCGCAAAGTGACTGTCTCGCCACCGACTTCCTCGATCGTTGCCTCGCCTTCGAGGATCAGGACAAACTCGTCCCAGCCATAGTCCCAGGTAAAATCGCCCGCGGTGCAATCCCAGACGCCCTGCGTCACTTTGAGATCCTCCGTCTGGGCCGAGATCCAGATCTTCGCAACCGGGTCGCCGGCGATGATCTGCTCGGGGGCAATCGGGAAATCGGTCAGCTCGACGGATGCAGGTTGGTGAGTGCTCAGGGACATAGAGAACCTCCTTTTGTTTTGAATTCTTAACATAGGCACGCTTTGGACAGGGCGCCAGACGATTCTTCATCATCTCTAAATTAACCTGTCCTGCGTCGCCCAGCGCGCTATACTATCCATTTGCAGGAGGCATCATGGATCACAAAAATTCTGAAAAATCCGTTCACGCCCAGGCAACCGACGGCGATTACCCGGCAAAAACATTCACAGCCGAAGAGTTGACGGTCTTCGGCGTCGCATTGTTGACCTCTGCCGGCGCCAGTGCAGAAGAAGCGCAGGCAGTCACCGATGAACTCGTTGCCGCCGACGCAGCGGGGCATCCGAGTCACGGCATCATGCGACTCATTCAGTACGTGAACTTCATTGAAATCGATTTGATCAGGCCAGGTGCCCGCCTGAAAATCGTCAGTGAGTCGGCAGGCGTCGACGTCTTCGACGGACAGTTCGGGCTCGGCCAGTTCCTCATGCGTGAATTCCTGGATGTCGCCTACCGTAAAGCGCGCGAGCATGGCAGCTACACCGCCTTCGCCCGTCACTTCAATCACATCGGGCGGCTCGGGTCCTATGCCCAGGACGCGGCACGCAACGGCTTCCTCGCCATGATGATGGTCAACGTCAATGGCGCCTCCCGAGTTGCACCGTACGGCGCCGCCGAGCCGCGGCTCGGTACGAACCCGATCTGCATCGCCATGCCCAACGGTGATGACTGGCCAGTCATGGTCGATACCGCGACTTGCGTGACCGCGGAGGGCAAGGTACGCATAGCGATGCAAAACGGCATGCCGCTGCCAGACGGCCAGATCATCGACAAGGACGGCAATCCAACCAATGACCCCGCCGAGTTCTATACGGAACCGAGCGGCGCGATCCTGCCGATGGGCGGGCCGGTCGGATACAAAGGCTCCGGCCTGGCGATCATGGTAGAGATGATGTGCGGCATCCTCTCAGGCGCTGGCTTTGGCCGGCACGACGTCGCGGTCGGCACGAATGCCGTCTGGCTCAACCTCGTCGATCTCGGACAAGTCATCGACACAAAACATTACGCGGCAGAGACGAAACGTTTCGTCGAGTACATCAAACAGTCACGGCCGATGCCCGGCATCGACGAAATCATGCTCCCTGGAGAAGTCGAACACCGCCGCGCAGAGTCCGCAAAACTCAACGGCATCCCAGTGCTGGGCGGGACCTGGCATCAGCTCTCAACGCTGGCGGCGGAGCGCGGCGTGGAGACACCGGCCGGAATAACAGGGGCACCGGAGTGATCGGCGTACAAATCGCCTTGGTTCCTTTTCCACGTCCAACTGGCAGCAACAGGCATCCTTGACCGTCTACGCAACGACACAGCACCGAAATGCTTGATTAACATGAAAGATGAAAGGCGCAATGAACTGACTCGATTGTTGCTGCATCATCTTCATTCCGGGACGGTAAATCTCGGCGATGTGCGGGACGTTCTCGAGGAGCTGTTCCCTGGTGCTCCGCCGCCGCTTGCCGAGCTGCACGAGGTCCTGGACGATGATTCGTCACCCGCGATTCGTCAGTTGCAACAGACCATCTTTCAACAGATGCTGTCCGACGCGCGGCAGTGCCATGACCGCACTGTCGCCGGCAATACCCCGGAGACCACTGCGCAGCAACTGGGACTGCCGGCCAATGTGCACATCGGCTGGCGTGATGAAAAAGGTCTTCTGCCAGTCGTGCACGCCGTCACCAACTGCCTGCGTGATAAGCTGTTCCTGGATGGCCGGGACGAGTTGTACGAACTCCAAAACAAAATAGACAGTTACTTTCAAGATTCGCTGCGATCTTATTTCGAGTTCCCCGCGCGCTGGCATGGTTTCGATCCCATCTCTGTCGCCGGCGAATTTGGGCAGCCCGTCGCGGCCCTCGTGGAACAACGGCATGACGCAGCACTCACCAGGGTCACGCAGGCACTCGATGCATTGCCGACGCCAGTACCCGGGGACATCGACGAAGCGTTGCTGATGACCGAACTCAAGAGTCGGTTTACGGCAGCCACAACTCGTGCGGAACAACGAGATCTTCTGGATGTTGCCCTGTGCTGGCCGGGTGACATCACGGCTGGTGTGATTCGCGACTTGTGCCTTGAGGAATGGGCCGAAAGCCGCACCATGCTGATGCTGGCAATGCGGTTCGGCCGGTCGGACATCGACCACTGGACGGGTGCCGTGCGGTGGCTGGATACGCAAATCGTGACACGCAACAACCGGCTGGAGACCCGGCGCTTAAAGTACGAGGAGACCACCCCGTATCTCCTGTTCCTCTGGTCGATTGACGCAGGCGATCAGAAAAGTGAATTGTCACTGACACTGCATGACGACCTGAAACAGCGAGCCGCAGCGTGTGATGTCGGAAAATTCGTCGCGGTGTGGCACAATCACATGAGTCCGGCAGAACTCAATCTGCTCACCGGCCGACGGACCGCCGAGGGGACGGCCGCAGTGGATGCCGACCGGACAGACCTTGCCGACGTTGCGGGCGACAGCGAACAGCGTCCGCCCAGTGAGAACGCGCCGGCGTTTTGGGCGGAGCATATCCGGCCGTTGCTCCATGAGAACTGGTACATGGTCGTTGGCCTGGTGATGGTGATCATCGGCACATCGTTACTCGCCTACTTTACCTGGGACAAGCACTGGCTGGTGCGCTACACGGTCATGCCGGCATTGTTGACCGGATTGACGATCGGCTTTGCGGAATCCGGCAACTGGCTGCAACGACGATTCGCTGAACTGCGCGGTACTGCAATCATGATTCGCGCTGCCGCGATCGGGTTATTGCCGGTCAACTTCATGGCGGTCGCGCTGTTGAGCAACGACAGCCAGGTTGCGACGCATGTAAAATGGGCGTTGCCCGTCATGATGCTG
The DNA here is from genome assembly GCA_963580095.1 of Lentisphaeria bacterium. GTDB lineage: Bacteria > Verrucomicrobiota > Lentisphaeria > JABSQK01 > CAJWLW01 > CAJWLW01. The sequence continues at coordinate 7,132 of CAUZJQ010000087.1, forward strand.
GTGTACATGGCGGTGTTCGGCTGGGGACTCATCCGTTGGTGCAGAGCGGTACATCAACCGTCAGCCGGGCGGCTGTACCCGACGCTGTTGGCACTCAATCTGATTGTACCGGTAGGCGCCTTTATCCGTTTTTTCCACGTTGCTGAAGACACGGTCGTCATTGTCCTGTGCCTGCTGCTATACCTCGGCTTCATTGTCGTGGCTGAGACGATCCGATCATTCGCGCAAAAGCAATTGACCCGCGGCATGATCATTGATCGGCTGATCCCCTGGTTTGTTGGCGGCGTCCTGGTGCTGACCTATGTCGAGGTGTTCGCCTGGGTGCATTGGATCCTGCACATAGTTCCACAGGCCCGCCACTATGCCATGCTGGTGGTGCTGGCCGGTGGTTTGATCATGCTGATCGAGCGCGAGTATCACCGCAAGTTCAGTGGCGATGTTCCGTACCTGCCGGAATCCTTCATCGGATATGCGGCGATCGTTGTCGGTATCCTGATGGGCTTCGGCGATCAATACGTCCGTATCGCAGTACTGGTGCTGGCAGGGGCCCTGTGGTTGTACCAGGCGACCCTTCGCAAGGGCGAAGTTCATCACTGGGTGGGGCTGACAATACTGGCAATGGGCGGGGCCGCAATCGGCACCTTGGACGCGTTCCCTCGCCGTATGGAACTGAACCTGCTACCCATCCTGGGCCTTTGCATCGCCCTGGGAATCGGGGCGATTCGCGCACTGGCAAGGCGCTTCGGCAATGTCGCATTGACCTCGGCAGCGACGGAGTTCCAACCCGCAATTTTGTTTTTGACAGCGATTGTGAGCATACTCTCACAGTGGCATTATCGGTCGGCGCCGCTGACAACCGGACTGACGCTGATCGTGATCGCCGCCTTTTTCGCCTGGCGCGCCTACCGGGTACGACGCTTGAGTTGGGTGCATTCGACCATGGCACTCCTCGCACTTGCGCTGCCGTATCTGGGTTGTGTCGATATGGCGGGACGCAATCTGCATGGGAACACTCTGGTGTTCGGACTTGCCGTACTCAGCTTCTTATGGCTCGCCATGGTGCATTGGGGACAGTCCGACTTGTTGCGTCGGGCCCGTTCCACGGTGCTGTTCGCTTACGGTGCAGTCGCGGTGGCGGCAATGGTGGTTCGCGTCGTGATGGAACGCGGCCGTTTCGGTGAAACCGACGCGGTGTGGCTGGCACTAGATCTTTGCGGGCCCGTCCTGATGGCCGTCCTCCTGGCATTTGCCGCTTACCATTCCCGCTCGTTGATCCCCGGACTTATGGCAGCAGTGATTCTGGCTGTCCTGTTTCCCGAGTTGAAGCAAGGGCTGGAGGACCGTCAGACAATCTATGGATGGGGCTCCGGATTGGCCAGTGCAATCTCCGCACTTGCGCTGTGCCTGGTTGCTTTTCCACTATTCCAAAGTCCGCGGCTCAAGGCGCTGGGTGAAGGTGATCTGTTTCTGGGACACACGCCATTCCCCATGCAGCGACGGGATTCCACGCTGTTCACTATTCCGATGCTGAGCGCCGCGATTTTTCTGTGCGCCAAGGTCAACACGTGGAGCGTATGCCGGAATCTCATCGGGACAGACGGTGTCGGGCTGAAAACAGCGATTGCTCTGGCGCTGGTCGGCACGGCATGGACGCTGCTGGCGGTATTGTTGCGACGGCGGCCGTGGTCGACGGTTATGGTTCATTTAGGCTGGCTCAGTTTCTTCTCGAGCATCACGGTGTTCGTTGCTTTCCATTACGGCTTTACGCTCAGGCTGTCGACCCTGTATAGGCATCCCGAATGGCCGCTGGCGATCTTGTTCACCGGCATCCTGCTGCAGCTGCTGTGCATCTTGTACCACTACTTCGAACGCCGCCTGGATTGGCTCGGCTCATCACTGCGCACGCCTACGGAAACAGTTCTGCGGATAGGCAGTATGGCGGGTGGAGGCTTGCTCTGTGTCCATCTGATTATGCTGCCATCGCGCCCCAGCGTGGCGGCGCTGTGTGTGTTTGTGGCGATGCAATTGTTCTGGAGCGCCTGCAAACCTCAAAAACGCGAACCAGCCGCGAGCCTCAAAGGGGGCTTGCTGTTTTTCCTGGCAGCGGTGTGCGTGTTGTCGTGGACCGCGCCCGGCACAGGTCCGCTGATCCCACGTCTGACATTCGAGTATTCGTTCTCGCCGCTGCTGTTGCTGGCGATCGTCACGCAGCTGGTCTGTCTCGCTTTCGAACGGGGCCGTAAGCAATACGATCGCTTTGCCCCAGTACTGGTGCCGTGGCAAGTGGGTACATCTATCCTCGCACTTTCGGTTGCCGTGGCAGCGGTTTACGACTTGCTGCTGCTGCCGCCGGTAACAATTACCCTTAGCCAACAGGTGCTGCTCGGCGCAGCCTTGTTATTGACTGCACGAACAACCGGCTCCGGCGCCTTTGTACTCTTTGCAGTCACCATCGGTTTCTTTATTGCCAACGTCAATGCCCTGACAGAAATCGAAGGACCGGTGCGGAGTTGGTCGAACCTGGATGTCCTCTGGCAGCGCATCCTCTACCTGATGACACCGTGGCGCGGTGCAACGTTGATGGTCGCCTTGGCCGTAACCGGCGCGATCGGCCGCCTGATGTATCAACAGCTTACTGCGCGATGGCTGATGATCGGTTCCTATCCGGCGATCCAACGGTTCGTACCTGCCAGCAGCTGGCTCTTCGCGCCCGCGGTCATGCTGGCTTGGCTGCTGCCGCTCACACATGCCATGACGCCGATCTATCGCCAGGACCCGGCACACCTGTGGGCGCCGTATCTGGGGGCGTTGACTTGCGTGATCGTTGCCTGGTCGTGGCGGCAATACGCTGTGCTGCTGCGCGCGCTCGGGATGGGCGCCGGAATCCTGCTGGCGCTCGCGAACGTTCACACGATCAACATCCTGTTCGGCAGTCACGGCAGTTTGGCAGCGCTGGTTGGCGACGCGGGTAAAGGCCTGTCGCATATCCATGTCGTCTGCCTTGGGTTCGCGTTTACGATGCTGCAAGCGTTAGGATTACGCGTCGCTGTACGGCACGCAGGCAGTCGATGTATTATGACCTTCGGCAACTTGATTCTGGCCGCACTCATCCTGATGTTGCTGGCCTTCAATTACCTCGTGCATCCCGATGTCAGTCAGATAACATCGCTGCGCCTGGTAGTCTCTGGCCTGCTCGCTTTCGGTGCCGGGCATTATTTCCGCCATCTGTCGCGATCGAGTGTCCTGGGCGACAAAGCGCAGTCTTTGTGCAAGGGGTTTTATCACTATGGCGTGACCTTGGCTCTCTGGTGCCTGGTGTTGCTGATCCCTGCGATGCGCGACCCGAGTCACGCGCTTTATGCCCTTGGCATTGCACCCGTTTATTTTTACTTGCGGGCAGAATTCATGCACCGGAACGGCGCGGAGCATGCGAAGGCGGTGCAGTACCACCACTCAGCGACGTTGCTGGCCTTTGCGTTGCTGGTGTTGTTCGTGTTCAAAGCCGCCTTCCAGATGATCCTGTTTCCAAATGCGGCTATCGACACCAGCTACTATCATCTCAATGCTCCGCTGGTCGTGCTGTTGTCGATTTTGTTGTTCCGTCTGCACGGGCTGAGCGGCACGTGGTGGTTGGCATTTTACGGCGGAGCGGCCCTGGTCACCGGGACATATTTCTTCATTACCTGGTATCCGGGGCTTTCACCGTTCGACAGTTACATGCCCGCTGCCTGGGTTGCCATCGCCGTAGCGCATTTATTTACTCTGGCGAGCCATCAGCGGTCCCCGGTACGGGCGCTGCTTCAAGAGATCGCAGGAATCGACGGCGAGACGTGGATCGAATTGCGCCGGTCCTGGGGCTACTTCATTCTGGTCGCATCACAGCTCCTGGTGCTGCTGGGGGTTCTGGACTTTCGGTCGGACACCTATCAAGTCGCGCCATTGCTGGCGGCGGCGGCGTCCGTGTGGATTCATCACGGGGTGATCCGGCGTTCAACCGTCTACTGCGTTGTCGCGGTTGTGCAATTGCTGATGGCGTTGCATATGGATTTCGTGATAGCCAGCCACCTCGATCGCGATCATGTCATCTGGGTGCTCTTAACGCTGTGGGCGGGCATCGTATTCGGCCACCCGCTCCTGCGCCGGCGCTTGCCATTGAAGCAGCTCCGGGTGATTGGGCTGGCTTTTTTTCTTGCCTGCGTGCCGCACGTCCTCTATCATCGTCCTGATTCGGCGGTTGGACTTTGGGCTGTATTATTCATGGCAATCATCCTGGCATTCACACCACGTGCCACCAAGCACCCGCAGGGCGGGAGCGAGCATGGCGTGGGCCTGGCGATGCTGATCGCACCGCCGTGGCTCGTCTTTTTTATGAGCGTGGATTTCGCATCGTTCGGTCTCGCCGCAGTCGTGCAGCCATTCCCCGTCCTGCTCACCAGTGCGGTTGTCATGTTCGCCGGTTACATGGCGCATCGTTGCGAGATCGAGTTCGCTCCGGCGTTTGGACGGCATGAAACGATGCAGCCACGCATCTGGCACCAGACCCTTGGGGCAATGACGCAGGTTGGGAAACGACTGCATACACTGGCTATGGCATTGTCGTTCGTAGCGCTGTCCGGGTTGTTTGTGCTGCGCTACAATTTGCCGTATCCGCCGCTCGAGATGATGCTGTGCGTTGGGCTGTGGGCTGCCCAGTCGGTTTTGTGGTTCCGCGAAGGACGTGAACGCAAATCCATCGCTGCCAACGCCATTGCACAGGTGGCTGTCGTCGGTCTGTCTCTGGTCATGCGGCGCCAGTTGATGCTGACACATCCAGAGGTGTGGACGACTGAGTATGATGTCTGGGCGGCGCTCGCGGTGTCGATGTGTATGACCGGCGGCAAACAGCTGATCGACAAACAGAGCAGAGAACTGCAACTGCCGTATCTGGTTTCGCTCTGTGCGCTGCCTGTGCTGGTGATCGCATGGGTGCTGGTGCACGGACTGGGAACGGATATCGGTCTGATAGTGATGTTGCTGTACAGCGCGATGTTCACATTCCTCGGCAGGGGGTCAGGAAACTCGCCATACAACATCGTAGCGGTGGGCGGGTTTGTTGCCTTCGTGGCAATCCTTTTCTGGAGCAAGCTCGAACTGCGGGTCTTGCATGCGTACGTGATTCCGGCCGGGGTCGGCATTTTGGCGCTGGTGCAGATGTTCGGCAACGACCTCAGCCAGCGCTTACGCATGCAGATTCGTGCCGCAACCCTTGCCACGATGCTCGGGACGACCGCCTATTACGCGCTGCTCGACGATCGTTATCAACCGGCGTTTCATGTCACGATGCTGCTGCTGAGCCTGGCGGTCATGGCCTGTGGAACGCTGTTCAGGATACGGGTCTTTCTATTGTTCGGTGCATGCGGAGTTTTGGTCGATCTCTGCACGATCTTTTACAAGATCGTCATCCGTCTCGACGGCCACTACCAGATGACATCATTCGGTGTCGTCATCCTGCTTGTGGGAATCGTCCTCGTTGCCGGTACCGCTTACTACAAGACGCAGCGGCAACAATTCGAGGAGCGCCTGGACGCCTTGCGCGCGTTTCTGGGCCGCTGGGACTGAACTGACTTCCGAAATCGTACAATAGTATCGCATCAGGTGGCAGCGCTTTGACCGATCGATCATTCGTCACGTTCCGACATCACAAGCTTTATAGCATGAGATCTTCGAATCATTCGTTCGGTAAGGCCAATTGAACCAATCGGAAAATATCTGGACAGACTAATTTGGACAGACTAATTTGGGCGGCGACGGGGTAGGGACAGCAGACCAACTCAGGACAAACCAATTGGATACAATAGTGACAGATCGTAGTGAACTGGTCAAACGCCTGACCGAGAAAGCGAGGTTCCTGCGGATCAATGCACTGGCACTGAACAACCGCACACTGCATGCCGGCGGCGCATTGTCATCTTCCGATCTGCTGGCTGTGCTATTCTATCATATCCTGCGGATCGATCCGCAGAACCCCGACTGGGCGGACCGCGACGTTTTTATCAATTCCCGAGGGCACGCCTGCGAGCCACTGTTTGTGGCGATGGCGGATCTTGGTTTTTTCCCGTGGGACGACCTGCAGAATATCGAAGAAGCCGGTTCCCACCTGCACGGCCTGAGCGCGACCACGACACCCGGCGTGGAAATTTCCATGGGCTCGCTGGGGACCGGCATTTCCATCGCGTCCGGCATGGCGTTGAGCATGCGCACACAGCAGCGCCCGGGCCGCGTGTACATCATCACCGGCGACGGCGAGCTGCAGGAAGGGCTGTCCTGGGAAGGGGCGCTGACGGCCGGCAAATACAGCCTCGAAAACCTGGTAGTCATCGTCGACCGCAACAAGTACCAGTCGAGTGACCGCGGCACGGAACAGGTGATGCCGCTCGAACCGCTGGACGACAAGTTTCGCGCCTTCGGCTTCGCGGTGCGGCGCATTGACGGGCACGACATCGGCCAAGTCATCGAGGCGCTCGAATCCGCGCCGCTGGCCAGTGGCAAGCCGACCTGCATCATTGCCGACACGATCAAAGGCAAGGGTGTGTCGTTTCTCGAGTCGGGACACATCCACTGCGGTCGCTTCGGTCGCGACATCGATCCGGAGCTGCTGGACCAGGCAATCACCGAGCTCGAGACCGATGCTGCCGCGCCGTTGCTGCGTATCGACGTGCGCCATCAATGTGATTCGGTCAGCGAGATTGCCCTCGGCTCAATTGCCAATGTGTTCAGCGAAAAGCTGCACGAATGGGCTGCGAAAGATCCGCGGGTCTGCTATGTCGGTGTCGATACGATGGACGTGGCGTTCCAGGAAAAGTATCCCGACCGCGCCTTCGACGTCGGCATCGCCGAGCAGGACGAGCTCGGCCTGGCAACCGGGCTGGCGATGCAGGGCATGATCCCGCTGATCCAGGCGTGGGCGCCGTTCACGCCGCTGCGCAACTTCGACCAGTTGCGGACCTATCTGTGCCGGCACAATTGCAACGCCAAAATCATCGGCTGGACGCTCGGGCTGGTCAACAACTCGCACGGTACGACGCATCACGATCTCGAGAGTACCGCACTGTACCGGGTCGTACCGAATCTGACAGTGCTCACAGCCTTCGACGACGACCAGTTTCGCCAGGCATTCGATGCGGCTATGGCGATCGACGGGCCGGTCGTAGTACTCGGGCCACCCGAGCACTACGCGCCAGGTGCCGACGGTCTCGAGGATTTGCCGCTACCGGCGCACGGCGACTACGTTGTCGGCAAGAGCCAGTGGCTCTGCCGCGGCAGCGACGCAACCATCGTCACCTACGGCCCGGCCCTGCGCTACGCCTGGCAGGCCACCGAGAAACTGCGCGCCGACGGTGTGGCGGTCGGCATCATCAACACCACATCAATCAAACCATTCGACGCCGACATCATCGCCGAAGCAGCAGCGGCATCGCCGGCAATGCTT
>CAUZJQ010000088.1:0-14456 GCA_963580095.1 Lentisphaeria bacterium
GAACGCACCTACAAATTGACGGTCAAAGGCAACACCGTCATCAACATCGATCCCGAAGGCACCATCTATCCGCTGTATCAACGCGAGCATTACCGGAACAACGAAGCGCCCCGAAAAAAAGTGACGCGCTTTGTCCCCGCCGACACGATCATCTGGTGAAGTAACAGCACGGACGCAACCAGCCCTTCCTGCCCTGGGCAAACAACGCTGAACGCTGCCGTAGTCCCGTCAATGCCCGTTGCCAATCCGCTGTTACATGCCGGCGCCATTCCGCAGCAGCACGACCGTCGCTCGCACGGCACCGAGGAGACCAATGGCGATCAGGAACCCAAACGTTATGCGTCGGAAGCTGTCGGCGGAAACACGTTTCGACAATGCATGGCCGCAAAGCAGCACAACGATCGTCAGAGGCGCCAGCATCGCAGTGGCTACCAGCAGCTGTGTGTCCATCACCGATCCCTGAACTGTCGCCACGACAATGCGCAGGCCGGTCACTAAGATGAAAATCGTCTGGACCGTCGCCTTCATCGTTCGCGGGTCATCCGTCTGGCTGTACAAAAAGTAGATGATCGGCGGACCGCCGGAGACCGTGGCGCCACCGATACAGCCGCTCATAATCCCCAGCGGCAGTCCCCAGATACGCCGCAGTTTGACCGGCCGCCGCGGCAACAGCCCGTGCAGACCGAAACAGACGATGATCACGCCGAGGACGATGCGAAATGCCGTCTGATCCTTGAACGTCTCCAGCAACCAATACCCGCATGGCATGCCGATAGACGAACCGACCGCCAGCAAAGCAATCAACCGCCAGTGAATCGCGCCGCGCCGCGCCGTCAGGAACAGTATGCATCCCGCAACAACCAAAGCCTGCAGCGTAATCGCCGCTGTCGCCAATTCGAGATCGACAGTCGTCAGCGCCAGAAAACTGATACTGACAATGCCGAAAGCGAAACCTGTGAACCCATGGACGAAGGTGGCAACGGCAAAAACCAAGGCAAACAGCAGAAGGAGATCATTTGGCATGAGCTATGGCCGGTTGTGAAACAGTCGTAAGCATACGCAAAGTGGATTGGCGGTCATCCGGACCGTCACTCCAGCAACACATACAAATAATGCCGTCAATTCAAATCCGTGAATTTCAGCCCCTCGGGCGTACGCTCGAATATCAGGCAATCGCAAGCCGAGTCCGGACGTTTCACGGTCAGCGTTGCATCGGTCCACTCGCAAATCGGCTGCCCGCCCTCGCCTCGTTCAGGCCATACAACCGTCACCAGCTCGATCTCCGATGCCGGTGCAGTCGTCGCGTGCAGCACCCGCTGCGTGAGCTGCTCGCGTACGCAGATCGGTGGATCAACGCAACTTTGTTCGACCGCAGGCGACACAAACGAAACCGACAAATTCGTCTGCAACCCTTTGATCCGGCTGCGGCCTTCGCTCAGCTCCAGCTCGCCGGCAGTGTGCGCCATGAACGTCACGCACACAGGCTGCGACGCAATCACTTCATCGATGACAACCAGATAGCATCCATCGACCATCACCAGATGGCGTCGCACTTTCTCGACCTTCGACCCAAATGATCGGTCCGCTTCCGCCGCGATACAGCGGAACCGTTCGGACTCACGCCAATATATGAATGTTCCGGTCTCGTGCTGCTGCGGTTCGCCATCGATCAGGATCGTGCTGTAGCCTTGCGGCGGCGGCTGGTAATTGTGGCTGCGACGGATCAGCGGCTCGCCGCCCGCCACCACCTGTATGGCATTCAGATCCAGGCTGACATGGCCAATGCCGTGAATCGCGTAACCGCTCTTGAATGATACGTACAACTCGGGATGCGGCCAGCTGTCCGCAAGCGCCGCCCAGCGGATTTCCTCGTAGACCTGCAGCGTGTTCAAATTCATCGCAGCCGCCAGGACCGGCGGCGCCGGCAGATCTCCGATCTCCGTTTGCTCGGCCGGCAGCACGTATTCGAACTCGGCCGAACGCCACATCACCGTGTACCATTCCGACTGAGGATTAGACTCATCGCTCACCGTGCCGGCGTAGGCATCGGCATAGAATGAGAACAACGGCTCGTCATACTTCTTCGCCAGCAGATGCAGCAGCGGCGCCGCAGCCGCGACCATGCCGTCATTGAACCCGGCCGGAACGCCGCGCGGCGTGAAGTACATCGGAAAATACCCCGCACGCCGCATGCCCGGCATCGAAAACACCCCGTCATCCATGCCCATGCCGGATTCCAGGACAGCGCCATAGAAGACCAAGCCACTCACGAACACGCCCCAGTAATTGACCGACTCCGGCCATGAACCCTCGGGGGGAAAGGCACGCATCGCCGGTTGCACAACGTCGTGGGCCGTCACCAGAATCTGCTCGGCATCCAGTACCTCGTCGCGCAGCATCAGCGCCAGTGCCGCGCCGATTCCACTGCACACCGGCACGCCGTTGTCGATAAGACCCTTCCAAATATGCGGCTCGTACTCGAACGGCCAAAGGTATACGAGCATGCCGTTGTGCACGATCTGATCGCGCAGCACCCGCCGTTCGTCCGGCTCGAACAGGTCATCCAGCCAATCCATTACAATGGCGCAGAATGCCGCCTTCCAACTGCAATCCAGATCGGTCCCGTGCACCCGCGGGTCCCCCCACAATGTGTGATCGACAAGCACCCGCACCAACCGCTTGGCGAGCGCCCCGTACTTCGCATCGCCCTCGATCAGATAAACCAGCGCCGCCGCCATCATCAGGTGCGGGTTCCGCTGCGGTATCGTGTCCGCGCCAAAGCCCTGAAGCAACAACATGTCGCCGGACAGAATCTCATCGATCGCAAAGTCGTGCCACTCCGTCCCGGTCGGAACCCAGCTGCGCTCCGAGATCGTCCCGCGCTCGGCCAGCGCGTCGACATCCTGCTTCATCCGTTCGTAGTGTGGGCGCAAGCCCCCCGGCCGACGAACATCTTTACGCAAGCGCTCGACATCGGCGGGGTTCAGCAGAATGGACGGACAGGGCCGCCGCCCCATGACGTTGCACGGACACTGCACGCAACACACCGGATTAAGCCCGGCAATTGTCAGGCGCAGACGGTACCGGCCGCGCGGCACCTCGCCGATGTTCACTTCGAAAAACGTCTCGTCCGAGTCCGCCTTCAACCGGCCGCGGTCAGCACCCTTGTCGGTATCTGCCACCAGCTCGATCCGCCATTCCGAGCCGGCCACCTGCGGACCGGCAAGCCGGAACCGCCCGGAGCCGCGCTGCTCATGGCCGCGCTGCAGCGGATCAAGTCGCACGGACTCCGGCTGAAACGAAAAAGAACGGGCGGCAAGACAGGTGCCGGAATCCGGATCGGATAAGATGACCTCGATCCGGTACGGATACAGAAAACCGCGATCGGCACCGAAAAGATATTGAAACTCGACAGTCGACTGCCCAGTGCTCGACACTTGCTCGGCAATACGGACTTCGCAACCATACGGATCGGTTACGGTCATCAATGCGTCGAGCCGCTCCGGAACCTTGCAGGTGGGCTGCAGCTCGAGCTGCAGTTCCTTGGTAGTCAGGCCGCAGTCGTGGAGTTGAACCTTCCGAATCTCCAGCGCCGGACTCAGCACCAGCCGGCCGAGCCCCTCTTCCGTTGTCGGTTCGGTCATGTCCGGATAGCGGACCTTGCGGCTGAGCGTGCAGACTTCCAGACCAGCGCTCAGAGGCTCCTGACCGTTCACCAGGTAACCGCCGGGAAGCATCTCCGGCGGCTCGACGTCGGCCCAGTCTTTCTTGCGGACCACATTGAACGGCAACTCGAACCCGGGGCGCGGGTGCAGGCCGAGCATGGCCCAGGGCACCGTAAAAACGACTGACCACCCGTCATCCCGTTCAGTCACCTCGGCGCTCGCCGGCTCGGCCGATCCGGCGTCGCGATTCTTTACCAGTCGCAAGTCGCCGGCCTTCGAGCAATCAAACTCCCAGGACACCCTGCCCGCCGGCAGCAACGCCACGATCACACGGTCATCGCCGGCGTCCTGTCCTTCGCAGTCAACAGTGACGATCAGCGTTTCGTGCAACCATTGTGCAGTGGCAGATGTGGGTCCCCGAGGCGTACCGAAGGCAGGCGGTGCGGGGTCCATGGTATTGCGGGTACCCCGTTTCCGGTGGTACTCGAAGGAAGTGATCTTCGAAAAATGCCGGGCGTCAAAGATGTGCTTGGCGATTTCCAGACCGCTGAGGTCCCCGAGTGCCGTCGGTGTCCGTTCAGCAACCCATACATCGCGGCCAGTCAGTGGGATAGTGGTTTTCAAGATCGCTGCATCCAGTTCTTCAGGTACCAAGTTCGGGTGTTCGCCCCCTCCAGCCTACAGTACCACCACATACAAAGTCACACAATCGTGATGCACACACAGTATCGACCGGGCATTGTATGCTGGCCAACGTCCTGATGCCGCAGGACGGAAAATTAACGTTCACTACCATCTTTATACCGAGACGGTTGGTTTCATGAAGACCCATATCGGCTACAGTAAGAATAAGCGGACAAAGATTTTTGTGAGACAACGAACGGAAGCCAACTTGCAAACGTGGAAACGCACGGCGTACCAGCCATGACACCTACTGCCGACATCGTCATCATCGGCGGTGGCGTTCACGGCTGTAGCCTGGCCTTTCAGCTGGCTGCAGCCAGCGTGGGGCGCGTGGTTCTTCTGGAGAAAAAGCATATCGCCGGCGGCCCGACGGCACAGTCCGGTGCAATGATCCGAGCACTCTTCAATACGAAGATTTATGTCGATCTGGTTGTCGCCTCAACGCGGATGTTCGAGCAATGGAACGAAATCGTTGGTGGCGATGCCGGTTTCGTCCAGCAAGGATTTCTGCGCATCACCGATTCGCTCGATCCAGAGGCGATCGGCGGCGACCTGGGACTGACTCGACAGGCAGGCGAACCCTTCGAGATACTGACCCCCGAACAACTGGCACAACTCGTTCCAACCGGCCAGTTCGCCAACGGCGAATTCGGCATCCTCTTCCCCACCGGCGGCTACGCCGATCCTTATAAGACGACTGTCGAGCTGGCCGACGCCGCGCGACGACGCGGCGCGCACATCCATGAAGGCATCGGAGTCACCGGCATTCAGATTGATCACGGTCAGGTTTCCGCGGTCGATACGGACGCCGGCTCCATTGCAACCCGGGTGGTCGTCAACTGTGCCGGTTCGTGGTCTGACCGGGTGGCCGCGATGGCCGGAATTGAACTGCCGATCGAAATTCAGCCCGCACCGACCTGTCTGTTTCGCAAGCCTGATTCGATGGCCACCATCGGCCCGATCTTGTCGGATGGCATCAACAAAGTTTACATGCGAGGATTGGGCGACTCGGTGTATCGTGCCGCTCACTTTGGGCATTCGGTCCAAAAAGTTGACCCAGACGACTTTGACGAAGCCGTTCCGGCACACCTCGTGGGCACGCTGCGAGAGGGGCTCTACGATCGCTACGACGACATGCGTCGCTCCCCGTACCTGGGCGGTTTCATGGCCCTCTACGACATGACACCCGATGGCCATCCGATCGTCGGTACTATCAAAGGCGTGGACGGGTTGTGGTTCGATTGCGGCTGGAGCGGTAACGGCTTCGCTTCCGCCCCTGCAGTCGGCCGCTCGCTTGCCCAGATGGTGCTGGGCGGAAAGCCCGAGATCGACCTGGGCTACTTTCGCTGGCCGCGATCTTCGACAGTTGGCAACCGCTTGCACGGGGATTGGGTACATCGCTGAAGCCGGAACCGATCCCCCAAACGTACCGGCACCTCAACGCTGCACAGGTGCCGGGTATGCGTCCTCGAGCTCGATAAAGTCCCAGTACAACGTCGTTCCGGGCGTAGCGTTTTTGTCGCTGAGGACCACATCTATCGTACTCGTCGCAGGCACGAATGTGAAGGCGATTCTCGACCAGTGTCCCGGATGTACGTCCTGCAATTCCCGGGTCGCAGCCTCCGCGCCGTCTGATCCCACCACAGCCACGCTGGCGCGGTTGTCATCGCCCGACTTCGCCATCACGAACGCGGAGACAACGTGGACCATCCCCGTGTCAATACCTGTACACCGGTAGGAAACCCGGTTGCCGGTGACTCCACGCACCATCTTCAGCCCATGCGAACCGTGCTTGGTGAATTGTGACGAACGGTTGCGAGTCGGGGAAACGCCGGCCGCCGCATAGTTGAAGAGCTCCACGACGCCCCCCTCTCCCGGCACCAGTGTCCACCCCGCAGCACCGTCATCGAATATCGGGTTGCCAATGAACTGATCCCACTTGCCATCGCCAAGATAGTCCGTGTTGCCCTGGACGAAGTAATGGTCGCAAAGCCTGGCCAGGACCTCCGGGGTGGTGTCCAGATGGGTGCGATAATACGCCCAGAACATGGCACCGGGCAGGCCGGACAAGTCCGGATCGTTTCTGATGCAGTGCAGTTGGTGATCCAGGCAGCCCATGAAACCGCGGTGCGGCGAGTCGTCGAACATGTGGCCGCCGCCGGCAACACGATCATCCTGTGAGATGCCCAGGCCCAGCACAGTCTTGTTCAACAACGCCGGCACAACCGCCTTGATGTTGTCGGCGTACGCGCCGACGTTCCGGTACGCGAAGTTGCCCTCGCGCAGGTAAGTCTCGAGCATCAGCACATCGGCGTAGTCGTTGATCGCATTGAGCTGCTCGGTGTGCTGGTCGGCATGTTGGCCCAGTTGCCAGGTCGCAGCCACGAATATGAGCTTGTCAGGGTACAGCTCCCTCAGTTCCTTCAGTGCCCGGCACACTCTGTCGCACTGCAGAGTCGAGTCCCGGTTGTCCCGGAACTCGTCGATGGCGATCGCCTCGTATCCGCCCGGCAGTTCACCGCCCAAATCATTGTCGAATGGCGCCCGCCACGTCGCCACAAGTTCATCCATTGTCGCCGTCAGGGGGTTGACAACATGGGCGGCATATACCACGCCCTTGGCGCGAAATCCCTTAATGACATCGGCGTTGGTGCTGGTTCCCTCAAGACCGGTAAACGGCGGCGTGATCCTCTCGATACCCTCGTGGACCCAATCGTTGTCGCTGTGGCCGTACATGAACAGAAACGGTCGGGGCACCGCCGGGCGTTCCGCCGGGACCGCCGGGGCCAGCAACAGATACCCTAAAACAAGCATGAGCCTTTTCATCCGCATCTCCTTCATAACAGCAACCTGACTGGCGAAATGCCGCATCCTCCGGACAACTGCGGGGCGATGGAACCGCTGTCGCCCCCCCCAAAAAAACTACCGCAATATACAGCTTCCGCATGAATCCTGACCTTTGTCTTAATCTTTCTACCCGGTCCCAGTTCGGGAAAATAAAGGGGATAGATTAGGACGAAAGATCAGGACGACTGCGAAGACCGCATCTGTAATGCAGAGAATTTCGCAACGCGTTGTTCGAGCCGGACGACAAACGATTGGAGAGCCTATGACCGCACGACAATTATTCGCGACTGAACATGTTGACTGGCAGGCCGTCTGGATTTGTCATGAGGACGACCCGCGCCAAACCAATATGTACCTGAACTTCAGGAAAACCTTCACAGTCCAGAGCCTCCCCGAAAAGGCAACGCTCCACATCACTGCGGATACGCAGTATATGCTCTGGATCAACGGGCAAGCGGTCGGCAGGGGTCCGGCCTTCAGCGATCCGCGATGGCAGCCATACGATAGTCATGACGTCGGCAGTTTTCTGCAGGCAGGCGCGAACGTCATTGCGGTTTTATGCTATTGCTACGGTCAAGGTGTGAATGAGGATACCCAGACGGAGAATCGTCCCAGACCAGCAGGCAGGATGAAGCGAAATGTGCACGACGGCATGCCCGGGCTGTTATGTCAATTGGAAATGACCACCGGCGATGCGCAGACCTGCGTAGTCAGTGACGAAAGCTGGAAAAGCCTTTTGTCGAAATGCTGGTGCACCGACACGGCCAAGATAGATGACAGCACCTATTCGGAGATCTACTTCGCAGAAAGGGAAACAATCAACTGGGAAGAGGCCGATTTCGATGACTCGTCATGGCCTGGCAGCACTGTGCGGACAGGTTTTCTGGGCGGCATGTACACCGGATTGGACCGTACCCACGCCCACGTGTTTCCCTGGTGCATTCTGGAACCGAGACAGGTGCCGCATGTGCAGAAAAGAGATGTCTATGCCAAGAGCATTGTCTCATTGGGCGAGATAATCGAGACAGAAGTGTGCGGCAATGAAAATGTGGCCTTGAGGATGGCGCTTGAACACATGGAAGACTCGGATTTTACAGCTATTCGAAGACCGGAGACATTCATTTCTGACAGGCAAACGGAAATCACACCGTTCGACAAAAATACCTCGTACGACGATTTTCGCGGGATCCGGTCCGCAACCATGATCCTCGACATGGGAGAGCTGATGAACGGCCGCGTCCACCTCGACGTGGAAGTCCCAGCCGGAGCCATCATCGACATGGCATACGGTCAAAGGTTGCTGGAGAACGGGAAGCCGGAAATCTACAGCTCCCGGATATCGTCGGCTGACAGGTATGTCACCAGGGAAGGTCGACAACAATGGACGACGTTCGGCTGGCGTCATTTCCGATATGTGCAGATTACTTTTCGAAACCATTCGACACCCCTGGTAGTCCACAACCTGAAAGCGGTTGCAGACGACCACCCGCTGGAAATGAAAGGAAAGTTCAGCTGCAGCGATGAGTTTTTGAACTGGTTGTGGGCGGCAGGGGTAAAAACCACAAAGGTCCAGATCCACGACGATCTCATGTGCAGTTGTAACCGGGAGAAAGTACAGAACTCCTTCGATGTGGCCTACAACGTCCAGAGCGCCATCACGGCCTTCGGGGATATTCCGGTGGTTTATCGATACTTCCGCAACATGCTCCGGGCCCAGACGGTGTACGGCTTTCTTTCCCTCTCTTCCGGACGCCCCTACGAGTGCGGCCTCCTGTTCGGCAGCGGCGAAGCCCTCATGCAGGTGATATGGAGCCACTACGCGAGATTCGGGGATTTGTCCCTGCTCGAAGAGGCGCATATACCCGTGAGGCGGCACGTCGAGTATCAGAACAATTTCCGGGGGGGCGATGGACTCATCGGCGATCAACCGCTTCTGTTATTCCCGGATTGGGCAGAAGTGGATGGCGAGGGCAAGGGAAAAGTCCTGACGTTGAATGCCCGCTATGCGATGGGATTGCAGATCGCAAGTTGGATTGCCCGCGAGGTCGGTGATGACAAGATGGCCCGGCAGTGCCTCGATCAGTACAAAGAAACCATAAATTCGATAAACGCTAAATTCTGGGACGATGACCGGGGCGTTTTTGTCGATTACATAACCCCGGATGACAGCCTGGGCGAACACGTCAGCGAACATGGCAACTACATGTTGATGACTCTCGGCTGTGTGGACAAGGGACGAACTGAAAGAATCGTTGAATGGCTGACAGATCCCGGCTTGGACATCGGGCAGATATCGCCGCTGCAGATGGACTTCCTCATTAACGGGTTGTTTAAGTACGGCTATGCGGATTATGCCTTGAAAGTCATCAGGCAAAGGTACGGCAGAGTAAAAAATGCCGGCCTCGACACCATTCCTGAAAGCTGGAATATGCACGGTGCACGGACCTGGGATGTAAGAGGATGGAAGACAATGGTCTCCCGGTCAGTGGCTCTGATGCCCGGACCGGTCTACGCCGCCGGACGGTGGGTGCTGGGCATAGGGTCGCTGGCGCCGGGGTGTGAACAGGTTGAGATCGCACCCCGACCAGGCGACCTCCAGTGGGCAGAGGGCAGTGTCCCGACCGCCAAGGGGAATGTGACCGTTTCCTGGAAACGCGACAAAGATATGTTCCGGCTGGAATGTGATCTGCCCGATGGCGTCGAAGGCACCGTGGTACTGCCGTTCAAATCAAGCGACCTGAAACAAATACAGGTAAATGGCCAGGACGTTACACCGGTCGATACCGACGCAGACGGCAAGCCGATGTTGTCGGTTTGCCGCCAAAGCCTGATAGAATGCTCAACGGCAGGGAAAAATTGACTTTGCATTTTTCAGCGATGGCTTAATGCACGGAAACTTGCATGTACGGTTCCCACCATATGTGATCCACCTTGGAGAGCAAAGGACAGCAATAGCCCTGACCCGCTCGGTACGGAAAACATCGCAAAGGATCTTACGAAACCTTTGATTTGCGGTCGCCTTTCAGCTATTCACTGCCCGACAGCAAACACTGAATCCCAAAATCCGGGGACTGTCATGGATTACAATCGACCCGGCACCACGGGCCTGATGGTCTCACCATCGGATCTCGGCAGTCACGCTTTCGCGGCATAGTGCTTGAGCGTATCAAGATCGAGAAACTCGATGACGCTGATATGAGTTGACTCGAGCACGATCTGTGGGGATTTACCCGCCTTGATCGCCTCGACAACCGTGCCAAGACAGACACACCACTGATCACCCGCAACCAACCCCGGAAAGCCGTACTCCACTGACGGAGTAATCAAGTCATTGCCACTCTCGCGGGCGAACTCCAGAAACTCATCCGTCATCCGGACACATACCGTATGCATGCCCCGGTCGTCCTTCCCCGTATCACACATGCCCGTTCGATAAAAGCCGGTCAACGGATCCATGCAGCATGTCTCCAGATCCGTGCCCAATACATTCATTGACATGTCGATGCCCTACCCTGGTCGTTGTGCATTAGAAAAATTCCAGTGATGGCGGATTTTCTGCCGAACAAATAATTAATATATCATGTCTCACCAGTCTCCCCATTCACAGTTGCGAAAATTCATTAATCCAGCTACCTGACTCGAGGATACGGGGCAAGCACCTTCCGAATCGCATTACCGATAGGAAAAGCTTTGGCTGGCATGGGGAACAGGCAATCGGCCATGGCTTAGTTTCCCATCCATGCCAATCAGAGTTCATCCGTGGGGCGTTCTTCTCTTGCAGCTTTGCCGCAACGGCTTCCACATCACTGAATATCCACTGCACCGCACGCGTCCAACCAACCTCCGATTGCATTGCATGGCATTTACCACGATAGTATCCCTTCTGTGACATAAAACACTGGAACCTATGAATGAGACGGTTTATGGCAGATGCTCCTGATAGCAGCGACGCCATATCGCGGAGGAAAAGAATGAAACACGGCACAATCTCGGCATTCATCGCTATTATCGCCATCGGCGCTGTGTTGCTGATCTCCATCGGCAACGACAGTCAGGCCTCGGGCATAATGAAGGAAGGTGCCGAGCTCGGCAGCTGGACGATGGACTACAAGGCCGCCCTGGCCCTGGCCAAGGAAAAGGACTTGCCGACCATGCTCAACTTCACCGGCTCGGACTGGTGCGGCTGGTGCATCCGCATGGACCGTGGCGTCTTCGCCAAGAAAGAGTGGTCCCGCTGGGCCACCGAAAACCTCCTGCTGGTCACCCTCGATTTCCCCAAGGGCAAAAATATCGTGCCGGAAAAATACGAGAACCGCAATCGCCAGTTGCAACGACAGTACAAGGTCAGAGGATACCCGACCTATGTCATCGTCGATGTCGACGGCAAAACCGAACTGGGCCGCCTCGGCGCCGGACGCGGAAAGACACCGGAAAGCTTCATCAAAGAAGCCGAAGCAGTCGTCATCAAGAGCAGCGGCGGTGTCGCAAAATTCGTCTCCACGCTGTCGACCGGAGACGCCGCCAACTACCGAAAACTCATCGACGAACTCAAAACAGCGGATGCAAAGCTTGCGCAATGGACGGCTTCGGAGCCGGAAGAGAACGAGCAAAACTTCACCATATACTATGACAAACTCGAAGCGGTCCAGGCAATCAAGGACAAGATAGAAGACATCGAGATCGCCCAAAAATCCCGCGCCATGAAGCCGGAGGAAGCCAAAACATATCAGCAGGCTCACGCCGAGTTGCGCACCACAAAAGCAGAGCTTGAAACGTGGATGAGGATACAGCCGAATCGCAACGAGGAAAACCTCGCAAAATTAGACGCCTACGAACGCAAGATTGAGAAACTCTCTGCCATCGTGGAGCGCTACTGAGCAAGTGCATCGCAGACGTACCACAATCCGCCAACAGTGGAAAGAACATGGATCATACCGACACTATCGAATCAGTTAAAGACTACTACGGCAAGCAGCTCGAAGGCAGTAACGACCTGAAAACCAGTGCCTGCTGCCCGATCGACACCATTCCCGTCGAACATCGTGCGATTCTCGAACAGATCGACGATGAAATCCTCTCTCGCTTCTACGGCTGCGGTTCGCCCATTCCGCCACTGCTCGACGGCAGCGTTGTGCTCGACCTCGGGTGCGGCACGGGGCGCGACGTCTACATGGCCTCCTATCTGGTCGGAGAGAAAGGCCTGGTGATCGGCGTCGATATGACCGAGGAACAACTCGAAGTCGCCCAGCGTCACGTCACAACCCAAACCGAGCGCTTCGGGTTCACACGCCCAAACGTCAAGTTCTACCACGGATATATAGAAGACCTCAACGCCCTCGGCATCGCCGACAACTCGATCGATGCTGTCATCTCCAATTGCGTCATCAACCTGTCTCCCAACAAAGAAGCCGTGTTCGCCGAGATCTTCCGTGTTCTCAAGCCCGGCGGTGAACTCCATTTCTCAGACGTCTTCGCCAGCCGTCGCGTACCGCAGCATCTCAAAGACGACCCGGAACTCTATGGCGAATGCCTCTCCGGCGCACTCTACGCCGAGGACTTCCGTCGTATCATGCAGCGTCTCGGTTGCCTCGACCACAGGATCGTCAAGAAGTCGAAAATCCAAATGCTGAACGCCAAGCTCGAACAACGAGTCGGCAATATCGACTTCTTCTCGGTCACCGTTCGCGCTTTCAAACTCGAATCGCTCGAGGACATCTGCGAAAACTACGGACAGGCAGCCACCTATCTCGGTACGATCCCCGATCATCCGCACAGCTTCCAGCTCGATGACCATCATATCTTCGAAACTGGCAAACCAATGCTGGTTTGCGGCAACACCGCGGCGATGGTCGGCGAGACGCGCTACGCCAAACACTTCCGCCACATTGGCGACCGCTCAACTCATTTTGGACCATTTGACTGCAGCGACGCGTCGACGGATACAGAGACTATCGCCGCCTGCTGCTGACCCAACCAGACGCCAAACATCTACACGACCGATAGCTAAGTGGACTCAACCCATCGCATCATTGAAGTCAAATGGTGGGCGCCGGAGATCTTCGAACTGGTCGTCGAGCGCAATGGCATGGAATTCGTCCCCGGCGACTGCATCACCGCCTACACCGCCGACAGGACGGAATCACGTCCCTACAGCCTCGCCTCAGGCATCGACGAAGACCGCCTGAGCCTGCTCATCCGCAAGATGACTGGCGGCATTCTCAGCACCTACCTGGCAGAGCGGCAACCGGGCGACGTCGTCCAGTTCTCCGAGCCCTTCGGCTGGTTTCGTCCAGGCCAAAGCCGTGAAGCCGGCCAGCCGTTCGTCTTCATCGCTACAGGCACCGGCATCGCGCCGTTCCTCTCATACCTGCGCAGCCATATCCAGCCACCACCACCACACTGCCTGTACGGCGTCCGCCGATACCAGGATGCTGTTCTCGTCGATTTGCTCCAGGCCCGCTGCCAGCTCGACCTCGCAGTGTCACGCGAAACCGCCAATGGCCACCACCATGGCCGCGTCACCGACCTGCTCGGCAACCTCCCGATCGACTCCAGCACGCATTTTTATCTGTGCGGCCTCGACAGCATGATCGAGGAAACGACCGACTGGCTCGAGGACCACGACGTCGATTACATGAATATCCACCGGGAAGTCTTCTTCTATGCATCACCTTGAAACCACAGACTGGCTGCAGACCGACGACGGTCAGCCGCGCGGGTATATCGAGCCGGAATCTCTGCAGGAGTTGTGGTTCCACACCGGCACCAACTGCAACCTGAGCTGCCCGTTCTGCCTTGAAGGCTCGAAGCCCGGCGACAACCGCCTGCAATTCATCAGCTTCGACGAAGTCACGCCACTCATCGATGAAGCACTCGAGCTCGGCGTCGAAAGATTCTCGTTCACCGGCGGCGAACCCTTCCTGAACCCCGACATGGTGCGCATCCTCGATCGCGCCCTTGACCATCGCCCATGCCTGGTGCTGACCAATGCAACAGAACCACTGATGAACCGTATCGGCGAAATCCTGCCGCTGATAGACAAGCCAAACCGCCTCAACCTCCGCGTCAGCCTCGACCACCCCGACCCCGTCAAACACGACGAAAGCCGCGGCAAGGGCAACTTCCGCAAAGCACTGCGTACCCTCGGACGGCTGCACCAGATCGGTTTCGGCGTCTCCATCGCCCGCCTGCGAGGCAAGAACGAGGATACTCCTGCGGTCGATCGCAGCTATGCTTCCCACCTTCGCGAAGTCGGGCTGC
>CAUZJQ010000089.1:0-14301 GCA_963580095.1 Lentisphaeria bacterium
GTTGCGCCCTCGACCTGACGGGTCAGGATCCGGTTGTTCAGGAAAACTCGCGCCTGCGCACCGATCGCCGAGCGATTCACTGTCGTCCCTTCGAGCCGGAGCTTCAACCAGTTGTTGGCATTGCCGGGGTTGCGGAACAGCTTTTTGTCGGCAACCAAATCGAGATCACCGTCATTGTCGAAATCGGCCCAATTGCCCTGATAACTCTCGACCAGACCCGAGAGCCCGACAGCATGCGTGATGTCGGTGAAGGTCCAGGGTTCGCCGGGGCCGACCGTGTTGTTGCGATAAAGGACACAGGTGTCCGGGCTATAGATACTGGTGATGAACAGGTCGAGATCACCGTCGTTGTCGATATCGGCCAAAGACGGTGAAGCATACGATTCGACCCACGCCAGTCCCGCCGTTTTGCTCATGTCCTCGAATGTCCAATCGCCTTTCGGCCCCAGGTTGCGAAGGAACTGTGACTGTGGCTGCCCGGGATGCGCGAAGTTGGCGACGAACAGATCGATATGGCCGTCATTGTCAAGGTCACCCCAGGCGGAGCCGATTGTGTGAGCCCGGCCACCGGTCGCGCCGTATGCTGTCGCGACGTTGGAAAACTGCAACGCGCCTTGCCCCTCGTGCGCCTTTCCTTCATTGCGCCACAGGAGATTGGGCTCGAGGCGATAGTTCGAGACGTAGATATCCGCATCGCCATCTTCATCGAAGTCGCAGGTGCTGACTCCGCGTGCCGGTTGCGTTACGGGTGTTGTCCAGGCTTGTTCGAAAGTAGCGTTGCCCTTGTTGCGTATCAGCGTGTCGTGATGATAGGGCGACATATTCGGTCCTTCGAATCCGGTCACGTAGAAGTCCAGGTGACCGTCATTGTCGAAATCCGCCCAGGCCGCAGACCAGGGTCGGCCGATATCGAAGGACGGCAGGTGTTTGGTCTCGTCAACAAATGAATGGCCATCGACATTGCGATACAGCTTCTGGTCCCTGGCACAGAAGATATCGGGCAAGCCGTCGTTGTCGTAGTCGCCCCATACACCGACACCGCCGATCTGGGCAACGAACTCGAAGCGGCCACCGACGTTGCGCCAGACGTGTTTGTACTCGTGCAGGTCTACCCAGCCGTCGTTGTCGAAATCGGCCCAGGCCGAATGATAGCCGTGCATCCCCTGCAACCCGACTTCGGCGGTCACGTCTTCGAAGGTGGCCGCGGCAGTCACCTGGGCTGCGAACAGCAAAGGCGCCAGTGCGTTTAGGAAGGTTTTCTTGCGATAGTTCGTCATATGTGGCTACAGCCCCAGGACACGCTGCATCGTGCCACCCATGATGTTTTTGCGTTCGTCGTCTGAAAGGAAGTCGCAGTACTTCTCGATCCAGAGGCGCGACTGACGATACGTACAGAAGCGATTCTGGAACGGCATGTCCGTGCCCCAGAACAACTGCTTTGCACCGATCCGTTCGACCATCTCCGCCAGCGTCGGCCAGACTTCACGATACGGAAAATCGAAGAGGTCGCCGATTCGAATCGGGAAACAGAGTTCGAGATTGCAGTTGGGATTCTGGAACGGCTCCCAGATTTCGTCGGGCAATACAATCCTGTCCTGCTCCAAGAAAAGCCGCCATGGGAAGCCGTGGGTCAGGCCACAGATGATGTTTGGATATCGCTCCATCCAGCGGCTGAGAATGCGGTGTTCATCCAGATAGCCGCGCTGTAACTGTTCGCGGGTTGCGCCGGTGTCGCTCGCGCCCGGTCCGCAACCCAGTGTGAAGAATACAGGTACGTCGAGTTGTGTTGCCGCTTCCCAGAAGGGCGTGTAGGTGCTTTCGTTCCACGGCTCATCGCTGCGCCAGTACGTCGGGGTGAATTTGATCGCATGCAGACCGTGGTCCGCAATCGCGGTTTCCAGCTCTGTGATAACCGCGCTGCAGTCATCGATCAGCCGCCATTCCTCAACGGGCGCCATGCAGCGGAGCCGCTCCGGATAGTCTGTGACGCACTCGGCCAGGAAGCCGCTGTCCCGGACCAGCGACGGGTCGGTGTGAATGAGCGCGACGTCGACGTCGCAGTAGTCCATCGCACTGATCAGGTCGGCGGGCGTGAATGCACCGTCGCGCAGTCCGGGCGGCCAGCAATATTTCGTGTAGGTCTCGCCGTCGTGCTCCCAGAGAAAACGCCCCGCGGTCTTGTCGAAACGAAAATTCTTGTCCGGCAGCTGGTCCAGCGGCGTCGCCTGGTCGGGGGCAAGGACCGTCGCGTCACCCGGGCAGCTGCGATCGTCCACGCGAAAGCACGGCTGGTGGTGATGAGCGTACGCCACCTGATGCCACTTCATGTGCTCGGCGCCGGACATGTACCCGCGAGAACTATCCGGCGACTCGAAAAGATAAGCATGGCCGTCGATGATCATTGCGCTCGGCCCGGGCGTTGGGGACGGATGACCAGGGACGTCTCTCCCGCCAGTTGCAGCGGTATAGAGAGAATCGGCTGAATCGGCCGGTCCTTGTCAAACGCGACGACGGACCGAATTATCGTTGACTGTTGCCCGATGACCACCTCATAGGGCTGCAGGTCGTTCACCTGCATCTGCAACGTCGCGGGACCATTGCCGTTCAGCCGCATTCGAAGTGACGATTGCTCGTCGTTCAGGACAACGACATTGACCGCGATCGATGTTTTTAATACTGCGGCGATCGGCACGATAACCGCAGACTCGTTGGGTTCGAATGCGGTCGCGGTCCGCACACCGATCGGGTCGACAGTGGTAACGCAATCATTTCGCACCGGCACGCCACGGCTGTCGAATTTGTGTACACGGTGCAGGCGTCGATCACCGGGCCAATGATACGCACCGCTGTTCGATGTTACGATGCGTTCCGGTCCGCGCACCAGCCCGGGCCGGATCTCCTCGAATGTGATCGGGTATTGTTTCGAGGCAAAGGACGCATGCGTCAATGGCCGTCCGTCCGTATAATGAATGTACAGTTCGCCCCACTGCAGTTTGTCGAGCATATCGAGGTAGATCGCCTTTTCTGAGTTGAAGCCGCGATTATTGCCCAGCGCCATGACAGTCGGTGCCAGGTGCATTTCAGGGCCTGAGGCCGATTCATTGGCGAACATGATGTAGCTTTCGCCGGCAATACTGCGGGTCAGGACGCTGTGTAACGCTGCGACGGCGCCGCCCTTGGCGCGGACCCGCCTGGCGTACGCCAGCATCGACGGCTGTGACAGCAGCATCACGGAACCGCGTTTACGGAGGATCGTCTTCGACTGCAAATCGATTACGGCTGTGTGTCCGTCCCAGCGGTCTTCGGTCCACATGCTGCCGTAGCCGGCCAGGAACCCATCCATGAAACCGCCGTCGAGTCCGACGTCGTCCATCATCACGTCGATGCTGTCTATCAGTGCCTGATGAAAGCTGTTGCCCGGGGTTGGGTAGAATACCCACCAACGCCAGCCCGCGGCCTGCTTTTCCTTGCCGAAAGCCACACCGTCACCCCACGAGAGATGGGTCCCGTTGACGATCACGCGCGAATCGAGAAACTGCTCAGGGCGATTCGTGCAATAGAGACTGTGGGCGATGTGCTGCAGGGCCTGGAGGTTCGGGTGCTCGGCGTGCGTCTCGGCGATTTGCTGTTTCATCAGTGCCAACTCACGTGGAAAATCGCGGAACAGTTCGATGCCCTCGACATGGAGTTCACGGTCGTCTGCAACGGTCGACAAGCTGTGCATGAAGCCGAACTTCAGGTTACGCGTCTGCACGTAGTTTTTGTCGGGCACTTCGTGTCGCGTCGGCGGATGCGGCGTTGTTGTGATAAAGCCCGGCGTGCCGGTGACGGTGCCGATGCGATTTTCGGCCGTACGAAAGGCATTGACGAAATCATAGTAGCCACCGGCAGAAGGCTCGGCACTAACCGGCCGGCCCGTGGGGTAGATCGCCCACTCCAGCGTATACGCCTGGCCAGGCGCCAGGGCGAAAGATTCCGTACAGATGCCCGCGGCGCCGTTCCAGCCCGCATACGGTATCGCCTGGATCGTAAAGACATCATCGATCGGAACGAATCCGAAACCGGCGTTGGTGTCCGTAAAGAACAGCGATGGCCCATAGTCGGGATACGACAATTGCGCCTGCCGCCCGATACGTTCGTAGCCGGACAGCAGCGAATTGACGAGCTGTCCTTCGACGAGCGGCATTTCGTTGTATATGAGCAGCCCGAGATCTTCAGTTGTCGTATTGGTGTACGTATCTTTGATATAAATATGCGTTGCACGAATATCAACGACACGATCGATGGTGTAGAAACTGCCGCCGGCATGAACGTGATGTTGCGCTCCTGTGTCGCGTAATTCGACGTGCCATCCTTCTTCTCCCGGCATCAGTCCGCCGCGAGCCGCCATCACATTGAAATCGCCGTGAGGCCATGACACGCGTGTCTGCACGTCGTATCGGCGCCCCGCCATCGTGATCGTGAGACCGCCCGCTCTGGTCACCCGACAACTGAATTCGTTTTGCAATTGTGGCAACACGTACGGCACGACGTACGCCGCCGGTGCCGGTAGGCGAACCGGTGGCTGCGGTACGATAATGGTGGCTGATTCCTGCCAGTTCGCCTCGCCGACGGCCAGGTTCATAGTAAGGATGTACTGCCCATCCGCCGGCTTGCCGACCGGGAGACTGACTTCGACGATGCCTGTCCGCGTCGGCAGCGGATCGACTGTTGTGTGCTGCAGAATATTCTCGGGTGCCAGTGCCGAGGCGTAGGAGACGTCGAACCTGCCGGCCGCCGCCAGCGGTTGCATGGCGCTGTAATCGATTTCAGCGACGACGGTGCCGTGGTCCGGGTAAGGCTGCCAGGTGAATCTGGGCTGTTCCAACCATGTTGGATCGATTTCGTGCACCTCTGCTTCGGTACGATAATGTTCGCGAGCTTCGTTGTTGGTCAGGGCGCGATCGTAGAGGCGGACGCTGTCGACCATGCCTTTGAAGCGCGGCAGATCGGGACGGCCCTTGGTGCCGATGATAAAATGTCCAGTGGCTCGGTATGTCTTTGCTTTCGACGGATGCCGTCCCGTGCTGCGCCCGTTCACCCACATCATCAGATTAGTGCCGTCGAAGCTCGCGGCGACGTGATTCCATTCGTCCAGCCGAAGGGTACCGCGGACGTTGTTGGCGCCGCTGTTGATGTAGAGCAGAGCGAGCTCGGTGTTGTAGTAGGTCAGTATGTAACTGCTCATGTCGATGCCCATGAGAGAGGCTTCGCCATGGGCTTTACGCAGCGGGCGGATCCAGGCCTCGATCGAAACGGGACTATTCTCGCCGAGTGGGTTTGCGCCGCAGTCGATATAGTCGTCGACCCCGTCGAGGTTGATCGCGAAGCCATCGCCCTGGCGGACCCAGGTCGCGCCATGGATCGTGGCGTCGTGACTGTTGCCGGCGATATCGGCGGCGGTGTTGCCGGCGCCCTCGTCAAAGCGCCACTCCGCGATCGGGTTAGCGATTGTGGTGGTGACCGCAAGCAGGCATGTCAGGAGGATACGCATGGTGGATCGCATGGGGTTAACCCGGAAGTCGGGTGCTCGCACGGCTGAAGACAGTTCGCGACAAGCGTCCACCCGCATCACTGTCGTCGTATCGACACAGCCACCTGCCCGTCGAGCTCCAACGGCACTGTCAGCAGACCATCGCGCTCTTCGATCGTCGTCGCAACAGCGCCAATAGTGATACGATATGGATTGCCCACACCGACGACAGCGGGGTTCATGCCACCGTCGGTAAGCACGCCGTCGCGGCGATCCGGGTAGGATGTTCCAACAACCAGCTCGAGGGTAGCCGCACCGCTGCCGTTGAAGATCGCGTCCAACCTATCCGCGTCATAATGGCGGACAACGACATTGACTGCGGAATCCGCCGACAAGTTCGCTGGAATCGGCTCGATAACCGCGGACTCGTGCTTGCCGAATGTCAGTTGCGTGCGGATTCCGTCGCGGTCAACGGTGGTGATGTCGCCATTGGGCACGAGCGTACCGCGGGCGTCAAATCGATATACGAGATGCAACCGATCGTCGCCGGGCCAACCATAGACCCCGGAATTCATCGTGACGATTCGTTCTTTACCGCGCACCAGGCCGGAACGGATCTCCTCGAAGGTGATGGGGAACTGCTTCGAGGCCAGCGACGGGCCGCTCAGCTTGATACGGTCCTGGTAATAAACAAACAACTCGCCCCAGCTCAGTTTCTCCAGCGTGTCGAGATAGATGTCCATCTCGGTAAAGAAGGGCGGCTGAGCCAGGGCCGTGACGCTGGGGCCCAGATGCAAGTGCGGGCCGGCTGCGACTTCCTGGTCGAAGATGATGTACTTCTCGCGGGTGATCGAGCGGGTCATCATCGTATTGTTGGCAACCACCACACCCCCTTTGTCGTGGATCTTGCGGGCGTACTCAATCAGCGACGGCTGCGACATCAGGATCACCGAAGCCATCTTGCGATTGATCGTTTTGGTCGTCTTGTCGATCTCGGCCGAGTGCCCGTCCCAGCGGCCGTCGTAAGTCCAGTACCCCCTGTACGCAGCCAGGAAGCCGTCCATGAAGGCGCCGTCAAAACCGAGATCGTCCATCATCACATCGACACTCTTCAACATCGCATCGTGGAAGCTGTTGCCGGGCGTCGGGTAGTAGACATACCACGTCCAGCCCTCGTCCTGGCGCCGCTTGCTGACGTACGGCTCACTGGCCTCCCACTCCGCCTGCGAGCCGTTTGCCAGGATAACTTTCGAATCGGGAAAGCGCTCCGCATTATTGGTCATGTACAAACTGTGGGCGATGTGAAACATGATTTTAACGCCGGGATGTTTTCGGTGATACGCCGCCGACTGGCCGCGCAGCAGGCGCATCTCCTTTGGGAAGTCCATGAACTCGATGCCTTCGATCGAGACCTCCGGATCATCGGCAGTGCGGCTCAGGCAATGGACGAGGGCGTACTTGATATTTCGGTTCTTGATGAAGGCTGCATCGGGTACCTGGCGCCGGTTCATTGGTCCGAACGTCGTAAACCCAAGACCGCCGTCGACCCGCGCGATGCGCCCCTCCGCCTGGCGGAAGCTGTTGATGAAGTCGTAGTAATCGTTCGAGTCGGTCGGGTATACAGCCCATTCGAGCGTATACGACTTACCGGGGCCGAGGGCGAAATACTCGGTGCCCATGCCGGCGTTCTCATCACTGTACAACAGGCACTGCACAACAAAGACGTCGTCGACCGGCAACATGCCGAAACTGGTGTGTTCGTCGGTAACGAAAACGCTGGGACTGAAGATTTCCGCTGACCCGGTCGACGATACTCGTCGGCGCCCCTCAAAACCGCCGAGCAGTGAGCGCTTGATCTGTTCCGGCTCGGTCACCAGCTCATTGTAGATCAGCAACCCAAGGTCGGCGTCGGTGGTGTTCGTATAGGTGTCCTTGATATACACGTGCGTCGGCCGCACATCGATGTTGCGGTCGATCGCATATGACGCACCTGAGGCATGGACACCGGTCGACTGACTCTCGACGCTCCAGCCTTCCTCGCCACCGCCGGCGCCACCGAGAACATTGAAGTCGCCGTTGGGCCAGGAAACACGGGTCTGAAAGGCATACTTGCGATCCCGAACCGTAATGGTGAAGCCGCCGTTCTTTCCGACAGACAGGTCGTAGGGGGTAACTGCCGTCGGTGCGGGAATCGGGCCGACACTGCGTGCGGCCGTGGCAGGAACAATCGGGACAGGGGGTGGATATTCGAAGGTGATGGTTTCAACGGGGAATCGTTGATCGTCGTCGCGCAACGATACCCGCAGCTCGTGCGTACCGTCAGCCAATACGCCGATTGGCAGTCGCACTTCAGCGATGCCTTCCTCCGGAACCTCGACGTTCACCGCGTCGCCGCCTTGCAGCAAGACCTCCAGGCGCCCGGTGCCCGCCAGCGGCTGGAGCCCCCGGCAATCGACGTTCAGGACGAGCTCATTGCGATCGAAATAATAGTAGGGTGTGACCTTGATGCGGCTGAACCAGGTCGGGTCGAAGCCGTAGTTGCCGGCCTCCGCCTTGAAATGACCCACCACCTCGGCGGCGGAGATCGCACGGTTGTAGACGCGGACGTTGTCGATCGAGCCTTCGTATAACGGGGCGTTGCTGTTATTGCTGTTCGAACCGATAACAAACGGACCGCCGTGTGGATAAGTCTTGATCTTCGATTCCTGGCTGCCCATGAGCCGTCCGTTCAGCCACATGCTCATCGTCGTGCCATCGAAGGTCCCGACGATGTGATTCCATTCGCCCAGCGTCAGTTTGCCTCGCAGGTTGTTGCCGCCGCTGCCGATGTACCAGTAGCAAAGTTCAGCGTTGTAGTAGGTGAAGGTGAAGTGGGACATGCCGATGCCGAGCAGATGCGCCTCGCCGTGTCCCTTGACCGTCGGCTTGACCCATGCCTCGACACTGACCGGACCGGTGATACCCCAGTCGCCGGTGTCGCCGCAGTCAACGTATCTTCCCGGGCCGCGGATAGTGACCGCAGTGCCGGTGTCGTCCCAATCAGCGCCGTGGAGCATCGCGTCGTGTCCGTTGCCGCTGCGGTCGCGCACGACCGTGCCCGTGCCTTCGTCGAAGGCCCAGGCGGCTGCGGGTTCAGCGAGTGCTGTATGCTCGGCAGCAGCCATCAGCAGCAACCCCAGCGTAAGAAACAACAGAACGGTTCGATGCATGTCAGGGACTCCTTTGAATAAAGCATGGCGTTCGCAACGTGGGCGACGTTGTAGAGATTATCAATACCAGTGATCCCACGACGCCATTGTGTTAGCGAAACGTTTGATTGGGCTCGACTCGCCGCGTACGGAACCGTCCAGTCGAGCCGATGCCACCCACTCCGGGGCGAAATCATCGCTGGGAAAGTGGAAATCGATATCAGGAATGGCGATCTTGCCGCCATAGAACCCGGAGCCTCGGCCGACTACATGGTTGACCATCCACCAACCCACTACGCCGTTCGGGCCGCCGCTCCAGGTATTCCACACCGTCCGGTCAGCAAAGACTACGGCTTCGGGCTCACCGCGGCTGAGCGTACTGGGCGAATCGGCGATCAAAGTGTTTTCTTCCGTACACCCGCCATCAACGTAATCGGCCAGGTAGGCGTATGTCATTTCTACCTTGGTATCGACAAACCAGGGTGATGTGGGGCCCGTGCCCGACGGACATGTCTCGCCGCTGCCGTGCTCCCAGAAGGTATCGCCGAAAAACCACTGGTCAGGATTGGTCACCGGACCGGACGGACAATAGAACACCTCGCGCGACGGCTGATAACCATCGACATACAGCAGACCAATGGTAAACTCCGGCAGACAGGTGTCGCGCTGATTTACAGCGTTGGAGAAATGAAAGGGCACGCCTTCGGGCATCGATGACCAGCCGGCCACTTGCCGCGGCAACGCTGAATTCGCGTCACCGGCGTAGGAAATACTTGCCAATGTCAACTGCTTCTGATTGGAGATGCATATAGCCCGCCTGGCCGACTCCTTCGCTGCTGACAACGCCGGCAGCAACATCGACGCAAGAATTGCGATGATCGCAATCACGACCAGCAGTTCAATGAGCGTGAAGAGGCGTTGGCCTTTTTCGGTATTCGACAATTTCATAGCTAAACAAGGTACACACACGCCTCACAAGCGCAATCACTCCGGTCATTTTCCCAGTTGATCATTCGGGTCGCAACGGGGTCGTGGATCAGCGTTTCCGCCGCCCAGTTCCTGCCGCCATCGGTCGATCGGCTCGGCACCAATACGGAATCCCGGCTGTACAGCGCCTGGCCTCGTTGAAAGGTGCACAGCAGATCGTCACCACCGAGCGGGACCACATGACTGTGGCAGGCAAACTGATATTCGTACCCCGGTTCCGGGTTGATGTAGACGATGCCGGAATCGATCAAATTGAGTGAAGCCATGGTTCTTTTCCCTGGTTGCCGGGTGCTCTATGAGTACAGCCAGTCGATGTCGATGATTGCCAACTTGAGGTTCATCTGCGTGCGGCCCAGTTGGCCCGGATGTTCCAGGCTGGCGTATGGCGACGCTTCGTAAGCAACGACAACGTTATTGTCGCGGGTGATGATCGCCGCCGGATTCGTGAATTCCCATTCGGGGGCGGTTTCGATGTTCTTTCGAATAGCCCAGGTCACACCGCTGTCGCTGGAGACCGCCATAGTCAATGGTGAGCGAACACCGTAGTGATCGAATTTCGGATCGTACGTGCTGTCATTGTAGATCAGCAGCAGATCGTCGGTTTGTGGAATTCGCATCAGCAGCGGACAGGACTCCGGAGCGTGCAAGCCGGACGTCTGCGGCTGAGACCAACTGGCGCCGCCGTCATCGGAGAAGGACTGAAACAAACTGCCGAGCTGCGTGCGCATCACCATCATGACCCGACCGTCTTCGAGCTCCTCGATCTTCGGCTCCATGCAGCCGCGCATCGGCAGGTACACATAGTTGTCACAACCGTGCCAGGTCAGGCCGTTGTCATCGCTGTAAAAGGTGCCGGCAACACTGGTATTGGTCGGTGCCAGATAGCCTTCGCCTTCTTCCTGCAAGGCCGTACCTTCCATGTGACAGGTCGGGATGACAATACGCCCGGTCGAGAGTTGCCGCAGATCATTCATCGACCCGCACAGATTCGACGACCGGCTCCAGATCGCCACCGGTTCGGAAAAGGTCGTGCACTCGTCGCTGCTGAGACAGGCGTACGACGATATGGAAAACGGCTCGTTGACAACGAACTTGTGATACATCTCGTAGCGCAACAGGATGCGCCCGTCCTGCAGGCGAAGAAGCCCCGGGGTGTACGCCGCGGTCTCGTCGGGGCCGGGTTGCAGAAAGACGGTGCTGTCGCTCCACGTGCGGCCGCTATCGGTGGACCGGAGGGTTACCAGATCGGACGGCGCATCGTCCCCGGCACCTTGATCCAGATCGCTCTCGTGGATCAGCATCTTGAGCATGAAAATGCTGCCGTCGGCCAACTCGACCATGTCGGCGCCGCCATGCCGCGGATGTTCGCGACTGGCACGCGCGACATAATGGATTTCTGGAGGGGTAGGCATGGGTTCCCGGATTTGTCAGCGCAACGCCGCAAAAACCCCGTCGAGGGCGGCGATGCGGTCGGCATAGACTTCGCGCAACAACCAGTCCGGGGTGTCGGCTTCGAAATAACGCATGCCCCTTGTTGTCAATTCAGCGACCAGCTCGGGAGAATCAGTTGGAAATCCTACAACAATATTGTTTGCCTCGGCAGCGGCGAGAATGCGGTCAACCGCGTCCTGGAACTGTGCCGTGTCGTATTCGAGGACGTGTCCCATGGCATGCGACAGGTCGGCCGCGCCAATATGGAGGACATCCAGGCCGGGGACAGCCGCGATCTCTTCCACATTGTCGACACCGGCGAGTGATTCGATCATCACCGTCAACAGCTGGTCGTCATTGGCCTGGGCGACGTAGGGCTTGAGGTTCTCCGCCTTGAAATGCACCGCACGCCCCAGGCTCATCTCCCGGCAACCGACCGGGGCATAGCGGCAGGCGTCGACGGCGGCGCGCGCCTCGTCCGCGGTATCGACATGCGAGACATGCACGCCGGCGGCACCGGAATCCAGGGCCTGACGACAGGCAACGGGGTCGAAACTGCGGGGGCGAAAAACAGCTGCGGTCCCGGATGACGACGCACAACTGAGCATGTCACGGATCGTTTCGGGACTCATCATGCCGTGCTCGCAGTCGAGCAACACGGCTTCCGCACCCGCGTACCCGGCGATCTCGACCAACGCCGGATGGGCCAGGGTGATCGGGAAAATGACCAGCGGCGGTTTGGACCGGTCGTGGATGCGTTTGCGTAGGCTAAAGGTTTCCATCTCTCGAACTCCTTTCCGGATTAGTGCCGGTTGGTTTGTCAATCGCGGGTTATTTCCGTCAACGGCACAGGACGGCTGCCGTTCTGTTGCGACAACCGGGCGGCGTTTACAACCGCGACGGCCTCGATCATATCGCTCATCGTGTCGTCCACTTCGCCGGTCTTCACCATGTGCCTGACCAACCGCAGAATATGGGCTGCACCGTAGGGAAAATTCCAGTCGTTGATATTGTTTTTCTGCAGGATCGCGCCGTCTTTGCCGTAAGCGCTGACGTGCGAGGCGCAGTGATAGTACTCCTTTACGGCGTGGTGCAGCACGACACCACTGCGCGGCCGGTCGTCACGCTCGCCCCAGGACAGAAACACGATACCCAGATCCTTCGGCCCCGTGCAGCGTACTTCCTCGATGCCATTGCCGAACACCGCCTGGGCCAGGCTGACTGTGTGAATGGCACCGGCAATATGACAACTGCCGCCACGGATGAAACCGCTGTCCGCACCGCCTATCTCCGGCAGCCGTGAACGGAATTGGAAGGCACCCGGAATGTGCCGCAGCATCGAGGCGCTGAAC
Source organism: Lentisphaeria bacterium (assembly GCA_963580095.1). Classification (GTDB taxonomy): domain Bacteria; phylum Verrucomicrobiota; class Lentisphaeria; order JABSQK01; family CAJWLW01; genus CAJWLW01. The sequence continues at coordinate 12,471 of CAUZJQ010000089.1, forward strand.
ACCGGTGCCTGGCTCGTCTGGGCCAGGTCGAGAATTGCATAGACATCCTTCATCTCGTTGGCCAACGGCTTGTCGATGAAGGTCGGAACGCCCTTTTTCAATCCCGGCGTGGCCAGCTCGAGATGGTCGCTCCCGTCTTCGTTGCAGTCGGCGATAAACACCAGGTCCACGTCGTCGCTGACCTCTGAAAAGCTGTCGCAGACTCGCGGGCGGCTGTCGAGCAGACCGGCAAACTGCTCCGCCGATGCCCGGTCGACATCCCATACCTTGACGATCTCGAATCCATCCACTGCTTCCACCGTGAGCAGTGTCGGATCGGCACAGAACTGATAGAAGTAATAGTGCGTCGCGCCGTTCTGCCAGGAATACGGCGGATCCGCTTCCACCGGCACCGGGGTTCGCAATTTCAGCGGATCATGCGGGGCCATCAGCGGGCCGTAGTAAACCCCGTGTGTGTCACAACGGATGATGCCAACTTTGATCGGTGATGCCAAGACGCTTCCTCGCCGGGTAGATAGTCAGACAAAAATATACCCGCATGTCCGATAATCTTCAGACGTGCGGGTACGTTTTTCTCACTAAAATTCCGGCTGCTTACGGCTGTGCAGTAACCTGCGCCTTGAGCCGTTCGACTTCGGCACGCAAATCCGCGATCAATGCCTGCTGCTCACGGATCGACTCGACGGTCAAGGCTTCAAAGCCGCGGATCGTCAAACACTTCTTGCCGTCCTCGGTCTCACCGACCCATTCGGGAAATACACTCTCGACGTCCTGTGCCACAAAGCCCATCTGCGCCGACGTGAAGTTACCGTAGTCCTCGGGGCGTTTGTATTCGTACTCGACGCCAGACAGCTGCATCATCTTGTCGAGCGCGCCGTTGATCGTCGTGACGTTCTTCTTGACACTGCGGTCGGAAATGACAGTGAAGTTGGCCTGGTTCGCACTCGGCACGCCGCGGACAGTGAGGTCATGCGTATTCGTGAGGTTGGGGACATAAACGTCGTGCCCGCTGATCACGTCCCAAGCCGCCTTAATCATGCCCGAACCGTAAATATCAGAATTGTCGTTCAGAACCTCTAATTGGCCGCGAATCTGGGTGCCGTAGCCAGTGCCGCACTTCAGCAGTGCCTGGCCAGTGCCACCCATTTCCTCGACCAGAAGAGCGCCCAGGCTGTGGTTTCCTGTCTCCTTGACATATAACCCGGCGACCGCGATTGGATTGGTATTGACGCCCGTGTCCGAAAGTCTAGTGTCGCCGGACAAAGTCGTGTTGCCGACCACGGTGGTGTTGCCGCCGATCGTCGTGACGCCGCCGACTGTCAGCACCCCGTTGACCTCCGCGGCACCGGGAATCCGGACTATACCATCGGGCAGGACCTGCAACAGACCAGTGCCGCCAGAGTCTTCGACATTCAGGACAAAGGTGTCGGTGCCGTCGCCGCGGACATTCAAGCCGATACCATTGGCCAGATGACGGACCCCCATCTTACCAGACATCAGTGTGTCCTGGTATATTTGTGTGTTGCCGTCGGGATGGATCCGAAAGAGTGTGTCGCCTGCAGACGACTCGGCATTGAACACAATATCGCTCGCTGCCTGGCGCACGTTTAGACGTATACCGTTGTCCACGGCGCCGACACCGACGTTACCGGTCGTGCGTTGGATGTTGCTGCCGCTCTCGGTCCAGGCTCCACCACCACCGCCGCCCGCGGCGTCTTCCCAGGACGCCAAACCAGCGTCATCGGAAGTCAGCACCTTGCCTGCACCGGGAGCACCGCCGGTAATTTTCACCTGGCCGGCAACCTCGAGCTTGGCGCTGGGCAAACTCGTA
>CAUZJQ010000090.1:0-14070 GCA_963580095.1 Lentisphaeria bacterium
CACCAGGACAAGTATGGTTACTGGCCGTATTCCTTATATCAGGAGAGTAGCGTGACGTTCGTCGATGGCCATGGAACCTTGAACCGGCACAGCATCATGTCAGACGGAGCCTATCCGTCCGTATCCGCATGGGGCGGCAACTGGTTCGAGCATACGGCGTGGGATGAATACACCGCCTGGTGACGCAGGGCCGCGACACGCCGGAATATGAAATCCGATTACCCCACTCAACACAGCCAACGGTATCATGCTGTCACTCGACCACGACCGCGTAACCCCCGACCTCTCCGGGAACGGCTATACCGGGTGTCTGCAGCTGCCAGGCGATGACTTCTTCGTCGTAAACTACATCTTCGATGCCCCCCAATGCCCAGATCCGCAGCTACCGCTTCAGCTTGTCCGAGTTCTGAGTGGAGAATCGTTCAACCGGGACGGAGCAAACCAAAAGGAAATTGACTTATGGGTACTGAAGACAACGCAAAGTTGAAGAATCTGCTGCCCAACGCCAGTTTCGAGCTCGACTTCGGACAAGCCAAGCACGACTGGATCAAATACAATCCCGGCGAAGGTGCGGCCGACAACTGGACGGACATGTTCACCCCGTTGACTGCACCGCTGGCGAAAACCGGGCAAGTGCCGCAGGCCTGGCCGACAATCGAAGCCACAGCCGATGCGCCCGACGGCGTGCGGGCTGCGGTGATCTCCGCAGCGCCCGGTAAACCGGGGCATCTGACCTCGCCGGTCATGGCCGTCAAGGGCGGGCACGGATACACGATCTCGGTCTATGCACGCGGCGACGATGCGGCGGCGGCCCGTTTGCATATGTGCGTCTGGCATCAGCCGCTGAACTGGGATGTGCCGCCGGACGCACAAAGTGACCCGATCGCGGTGACGAACCAGTGGCAGCGTTACGAAATGACGTTCGTCGTGCCGACGTGGCTGCATACCGCCGTCGTCGACCTCATGGCCGTCGCAGACGGGGATGCAAAGCTTTGGGTCGACGCCGTGCAGCTTGAGCACGCCCCGCAGGCCACACCGTTTGAAACACGCCTGGCGACCGAAGCGCACATCACGGCCGACACCCCTTTCAGCGGCATGCTGCACCTGCACGGTGAGCCGCTGGATCTGAAGCTCAACGTCTACCAGCACCGTCCGGCCGACGACAACGGCAACTTGGAAGTTCGCATCGAATCCCTCGAAGGCCGCGACATGCTGACCACGCAGGTTGCGGCCCCTGCTTCGCCCGGCCGCCATACCATTGCCCTGTCGATCGACTTTCCCTGGGTGGGTGACTTTCGCGCGGAAGTGTTTTCAGCAGCGGGCGAGCGCATCGATGTCGCGAACCACGGCTACATGTTCACCGTCCACCCGGTCATGCAAGCCGGGTTCGGTTGGGAGGAACTTGGCCCGGTCGGCGACGATTTTCAGGGCATTCTTTATTCGCGCGACGGCGAGGTACACGAGCTGCCGGCTGAGCGGTATCGCCTGCCGACTTGTCAGATCGGCGAGGGCACGTGGAACTTCACCATCACGAACGATCATCGCATTTACATGCCGGCCGCGGTTGAAAACCCCGGAGTGCATAATGATCTCCTTTGCACGCGCGACGGCGGGCGGACGTGGGACACGCAGCAGGTAAACCGCCCAATCGCAGCGGTGCTGCGTGACGGCAGCTTTCTTTCGTACATGGATCCGGAGCCGCCGCACTGGCCGCCGCCCACGCGAGACGGGCGGCTGTGCCTCTCTCGCTCGGACGACGGCGGGCAAACGTGGCAGCCGCTGGGCGGGCCCGGCCCGATGTACGAAGATGCGACCCCCGGCCGCATCACCGAGCTGCGCGACGGGTCACTCATCTGGCCGATCAGCTACCGCAAACCCGGCATCCACCACGCCACCTACACCTTTCGATCCAACGACGGCGGCGTGACATGGTCGACCCCGTCGCCCGTCTGCCCGACGGGCGAACCTTCGGTGCTCGAACTGGCGTCCGGCCGGCTACTTGCGGTTGTGCGAAACAACCAGATGTCCAAGCCGGGCCACGTACGGGCCTTCTTCGAGGATGAGCATGAAGACCGATGGCGGCTGTGGCATATGCAGTACGGCCGGGCCGACAGCCTTGAGTCGCTGCACAAGAACGTCATGCTCGCCGATTCCGACGACGGCGGGGCCAGCTGGACAAACGTGCGAAAGGGCTGCCACGGACTCGGCGAAATGCACGGCTCGGCGGTCGAGCTGCCCGACGGCAGGATCGTCCTCATGCACGTGCACCGCGTGCCCTGGCTGCACAGCGGTGAACGCGCCAGGGTCAGCCGCGACGGTGGCAATGCCTGGGACAGGGAAACCTACTACCTCAGCACGGTGCCGACCTATCCGGAATACTCGACCAACTGCGTCCTGCCGCCCGAGCTGGCCGACGGCGAGCCGGGCATGATACTCACCGTACTGGGCGATCGCCCGCAATCTGTTCACGCGGACCGCCCGCCCTTGTTGCAAGCGGTTCGCTGGCGCCCGCTACCTCTCGAGGCTGCAACAACCTGAAACAGCGTTTCAAAGGAGTATCCATGAATCCTCGCATCGGCAACACTGCCCTCATTCCGATTCTCATCTTCGCCGTCACTGCCTTGCCGGGCGTGCGGGCGGACTACACGGTCCACATCGTTGATCCACCGGTCACCAATCGGTCGATCGACGCCGGCAACCCCCTGCCGGACGTGTGCAAACCGGGCCGCGTGTTGACGGTGTCGGCTTGCCGCGGCGAGTATGAGCCCGCCTCCTTTGTCGTCGTCACGGACCAGACACTGAAGGGCGTCGAAATAGAAGTAGGCGCGCTGAAGGGATCGCAGGGCACCCTCGATGCCGACGCCGTCGATGTGCGCATCGTCTGGCATTGGGTCTCAGGCTCGCGGATCGGGGACTTGCATCCTGCACACAACGTCCTGGTCAAGAACGATTCGATGCTTATGGTCAAGCCGATGCCGACGGAAGAGTACCCGCCGCACAGCATCATTGTCGCACCAAACGGACTTCGCGATGCGACGCAGCTGCAACCCGTTGACATCGACGACCTGAAGCAGTTCTGGATCACCGTGCAGGTGCCGCGGGAGGCCAAAAGCGGATCGTACAGCGCCAGGTTGAAGATCAAACCGCAGAACGCCCCACCGACCGAACTCACCCTGAACCTCGAGGTCTATCCGTTCGAGCTGCTCGCCCCGATGATGGAGAACTCAATCTATTACCCCGTCACCCTCGTGGCAGAAGGCTCGCCGGACTGGCGCACCGGCAAGTGGGTCAATACCGCATGGTTAACGCCGAAGCAGTATTTGCTCGAGCTCGAGAACATGGTGGCGCACGGGCTGACCAATCCAAACATCTACACCGGCGTTAGGTGGGACGCCGAAGGCGCCATGGATTTCGACAATTTCGAAAAAGTACTGGCCCTTCGCGAGCAGGCAGGGATCGGGCCGGGTGTCCCGCTCTACGCAATGAACAATGTCGCCGAACCAATCTCGAAAAAGTTGAGCGCGGACGAAAAGAAACAACGCGTCGAGGACGTTCGCATGGTTATGGACTGGGCCAGGCAACGAGGCTATCCGGATTTGTACTGGACCGGGATCGATGAAGCCGGCGGGTCACTTCTGGTCGGCGAGCGCGACAGCTTCCAGGCCGTCCTCGACGGCGGCGGCAAGACCTGGGTCGCCTGCTCGGGGAGCTTCTACAATCTGGTCGGTGACGTTTTGAGCCTGCCCGTGATGATGTGTAATCCGAACAATGTCCCCCTGGACCGGCTGCAAGAAAGCCTGAGCCTGGACCATCCACGCATGCTGCCATTGGATGATCATGAAGGTCGCGCCAGGGCCAAGGCCAGGCTGATCGCCGAGTACGAACAGATGGTCAGTGTGATTCCCCTCGAGAACTCAGGATACCGCGCAGTACTCGACAGTACCCATCGTCGCGGCAACCGCGTCTTCGCCTACGCCTTTCCGTGGAGCTCCGCGCCGGTGCCGGAAACCCATCGGCGAACGCACGGGCTTGCACTCTGGCAGATGGGCTTTGACGGCTCCATGAACTGGACATACACCCACATCAAAGGGAGCCTGGGGCCGGGAGCAATCCGACAGGGCGGCTACGGCTATGTGATCCGCACCGAGGACGGGGTCTTGGACCAATTGCGTTGGGAAGGCTTTCGCGAAGGAGTGGACGACGTCCGCTATCTGACCACACTTATCGACGTCCTCGGCAGGGTCGCCGGCACCTACGGCAAGGAACCGCTGGTCGCCGAAACCCTCAAGTGGCTGACCGAACTGAACGTGCGAAAAGCCGACTTGAATGCAACCCGCCTCGAGATGGCCCGGCGAATCATCGCCCTCAGGGAGCTCGGCGGACACGTGAAACCATTGGTCGAGATCGATCCGCGCAAGTTGAAGGGTGCCCCTGCCAACGAAGCGTGGGACATCCAGTTCAGTGGGGACGGCCTTCCGAATTCCGATATCTGGAAGGGCCAACCCAACAGTATGAAGTTCCACACCGATCAGCCGCTCGGCTTCCTGTTGGCGGTCGGAAATCCCGGCGGCAAATTCCACCGGCCAGTGAGCAGCTGCACCAAAGCCGCCGGGTGGACTGTGGAATGGGGCATGAAAGCAGAAGCCCTACATCAGCTTCCGGCCCCCCTGGACCTCGTCAGTTTCAGAGATGATACCAACGCTGTGGCGCTCCGCTATACGAAAACCTCGGTCACCCTGAAAGATCACCTCCCGGATTCCGGTGACACTCTGGATTTGAAACTTGACGAATATCACCTGTACCGACTGGTCAGACAGCCCGGCAGTGACACGGTGGAGCTGTACATTGACAATCGTCCGGAGCCGGCGCTGGCATTCGCCCCGGCAGCATGTGAGCTACCTGATTGTAACGTGAACAACATGAATCGGGTGCAGTGGGGTAATTCACTCTTCCAGGCAAGATGGAACTTCTTTCGCTACCACAAGGGCGCGACGATACCACGGAACTGAGTGCCTGCGCGTCCCCTCTCGCAGGACGGCCCGTTCAAACCGCCATCTGGAAGATCATTCTGCTGATTTCTCCCTTGCCAGCCGCGCCAGAAACTGTTCAAGCCGCTTCTTCATGTCAACGCTCACGAGGTCTTGAGCGATCAGCCCCCGGATCTGCGGTACCGCACCTCTCGCTTCGGCACCCAGGTTCTCCACCAACGTCAGAGCCACAAAAGCGTCTGATCTCCGCCCCGTGCCAATGAGCCCGAACAACGCACGGAGATCCTCCGGCGACCGCCTAATCCTCAGCGACCAGAAATTGAATGACCAGCAAGTCAAGGCTATGGTCTCGTTGAACGGCCACACGTGGACACAATCGACGAATACCTTCAGGGAACTCAGCCGGATGTTCAAAGACGAAACTCAAAATATCAAAAGTCGAGAGTCCCGTGCCGGGTGAAGACCGAAACAATCCTGCCCGCGTGAGCGACCTGCTGCGGCCGGAGGTTCTGGCCGCCTTCGACCGTGCCGCCTTCGAACGCGACGGCTATTGGGTGTGGGACAACGTGCTGACCGAGGCCGGGCGCCGGCAGTTCACGGCGAGCCTGCAGAACCTGCAGGACATGAACGACCGGATCATCATGGAAACGGACTGGGCGGCGATTGATTACGAGTCGCTCGGCCTGCCACGGCCGACACCGGAGTCGATCACGCCGCAGGCGCTGGCCGGATACGGCGGCGGTTCGGAGCAGATGGGGTGCGTCTCCGGTAAGCTTCGCGACTACATGAACAAATATAGGATACCTGAAATTGCCGCGGGCGAAATCAAAACGAACGGTATTTTGCCGGAGTATTCCCCCCCAGCCTATGACGATTTTATCCTGGACGTCACTACTGAGCATCCCCAAATGATGGAGCTTTTGTCAAAGGTACTTGGGGATCGCTTCATCCTCGACCATTGCGTGATGCTGAATCGGCCCGCGGGCTCGTTGGGCCGCACGTGGCACGCGCACATTTATCGCCAAGGTCAGCATGAGGTTGAAAGCGACATCGGCACGGGCCGTTACGTCACCACTGAACTTCTACAGCAGCAGTGCGTACGCAACCTGTGTTACCCGGAGGGAGCGACAGTAGAAGACGGCGGCGAGCTCGCGGTGATCCCCGGAGCCCATCTGTACCGCATCCCGTTCAAGGCCCGATCCAAACGCCCGGACTACCACGACGATATGCGGGCCGACTGGTTACAAGGCAAGACGCACCCGTGCACCGGCGAACCGCTGGAGATTCTAACGCTGTCAATGGGGCCGGGGACGATCGTGTCGTTTGTGCATCACATGCCGCACTACGCTGGACGTCGCCTGCCGGACACCCCCATGCGCTGGGGCATGCTCATGGCCTACCGCACACCCGACCCGCAGGCATCGCCGGCGAGGTGGAGCGAAGGTGTCCCCGCCCACTGGGCCGACCACACCCTGGCAGCGGGACTTTTCTCGTCGAATGCCCAACAAGTGCTCCAGGCGGACGTTCCGTCAGGTTGATTGCACTGCCACAAGATACCCGAAGAGACTGAATCCGAATCGAGTAAATTATTAATTCAAAGGGGAGCTGTAACATGAGCATGATTATTCGGCAAAGACGTCTGGATACCGATGTGTCCGCGCGGTTGTTGAACGTGCGGAATCTCGTCGCCGCGGGTGCACTTATCAGCAGTCTGGTCGTGGCTGTTTTCCCGGGTCAGGCCCAGACCCAAAAAACAGAAATATGGGACATGGAATTCACCGGCAAAGGCGACCCCCGGGATGCGGGGTTCAAGGGGCACACATTCAACAGTTCCACGTACAACCCCTACGACAAGTTCACGGGAAACGACGTGTTTCCAGGATGGATGACAGCCAACGGCAATCCGGGTGGATCATTCTACAAAAACTCGGAGAATCGGAATACCAGGGCGGACGGCTGGACCGCGGAGTGGCGCCTCTCAGTAGAGCGCACTGGTCAGGGACTCGCGTTGAATTTCAACGACGACACCAGCCTGGTCAAGGTCATCTATGATGCGCCTGCAAACACGGTCACGCTGGAAGACTACCTGATTGGCCTGGACGGCAATACGCAAAGTGTCAGCGTCTCCACAACTATCGGTGAGCGGGCTGTGCATACCTATCGCCTGGTACGGCAGCCGGATAGTCCCACGGTCGAATTGTATATAGACAACGACCCCGCCGCAGTGGCGTCGATCACGCCGTGGCCGGCCGCCGACCACGGCAACGAGGCGCAGCTGGAACGGGTGATATTCGCACACTCGAGATTGAACGCTGCCTGGGACTTTTTCCGTTACCATAGTGGCGCCACGATACCCGGTGCAAAGCCTGCCCCCGCCACTTCCGCTTTACGCGGCAAGGCACACGACGGCTATCGAACCTGCGTGATAACCCCGCCAATCAACAACAAAGCAATTCTCGATGGCCGACGGCTGCCTGATGTCTGCACAGACGGACAGGTGATGAAGATCCTGTGCGCGCGCGGTGAGTACGAACCTGCTTCCTTCCTCGTTCTGGCCGAACGGCCACTCAAGAATGTCATGGTTACAGTCGACGACCTTACAGGACCGGCAGGCGTGCTGGACAGTGACACGGTTGATGTGCGGATTGCACAGAAATTCTACCGGGTTATCACTTGGGAATCCGTTACGATGCCCTGGGTTCTGGTGCATGACCCGGCGATGTACACGATCATCGACAGACCCCAGAAGTGGGCGACTGATATAACCGAGGAAAACTGGGACCACTCCGGTGGACATACGCTGGAGGAATACCAGAACGGTTACACCAAGACAAATGAGCTCAACAAGGAACTGATCGACACCAACAACCTGCAAGCCGCTGACATCACGGGATCCCGTCAGTTCTGGTTGACCCTGCATGTTCCCGAGGATGCAAAGTCAGGCAGCTACCGCGGAGATGTAACGATCACCGCCGCAAACGCCGGGTCCGCAACGTTGACGCTGGAAGTGACGGTGCCGTCCTTCGATCTGCTGCCGCCGCAGTTCGAATACAGCGTCTACTACCCGACACAATTGGAACGGCCAACGACAACTGACAGGCAACGGGAGAAATATCATCCGGTTACCGAGCAGCAGTACCTGGCGGAAAGCCGTAACATGGCGGTGCACGGATGCCTGAATCCCTGCCTCTACGCCGGACCGGAACAGGATGAGGCGGGAAACATTCACTTCACACATTTATCGCGACTGCTCGACCTGCGTGAACGGGCCGGCATGCCCAAAGACGTCATGCTCTATTTGATGGACGGCGCCGGCATGATCCTCAAGACAGGTGAACTGACCGAGCAGGAGACGCAGCGCAACATCGAAGTTGCAAAAGCAACGGTGGCCTGGGCAAAGGCCCGCGGCTACAAAGGCGCATTGTTCATGGGCGCCGATGAATATGCCGGAAGCCGGCTGCACGCCATGCGCGAAAGCTACGCATCGGTAAGCGAGGGTGGCAGTGGTATCTGGGTCGCCGGCGGGCGCGACCTGGTGACGGATATGGCCGACGTCGTCGATGTGCCAGTGTTTGCGCACCCCGGGGCGCTGGCAGTGGACCAGCAGGTACAGTGGCAGGTCGACGCCATAGCCTGGTTGCTGCATCCCGAGAGAACGCCAAACTGGGACCCGGAAATTTTTCTGTCGCCGAACTACCAGAATCTCATCACACGCACGCATGAAAAAGGCAACAAGATCTTTACCTACTTCGACCCCCAGGGCGGCCAGCCGTTTCCGGAGTACCACCGACGCCATCGCGGTTTGGGCTTGTGGAAAACAGGCATCGACGGCACCATGACCTGGGCCTATATCCACATCTGGTCAAAAACCGTTCGTACGGACGATCCAGCGATCAAGGACAACGGTGTAGGGCACAGCCCGAACAGCTTCGTCCTTCGCGGCCCGGCCGGACCACTCGACACGCTGAGCTGGGAGGGCTACCGTGAGGGCTACGACGACGCCCGTTACCTGGCGACGCTGCAGGACGCGTTGAAGAAAGCCAAGGCCACAGGCAAACACGCCGGGCTGGTCACCCGCACCGAACGCTGGCTCGAAGACGTCACGGTCAATGTCGATCTCGATGAGTGGCGCCTCGAAATGGCGCACAGAACCGACGCCTTGCTGAAACCCTGAAGTTACCCCATCAGCCACTGCCGGCAGTCATCGACTGTCGATCCGTTGCCACACTTGCCCATGAAATGGAAAAAGGTTTCATCAGACATTAGCGTGGGTTTTATGATTTTCTCAGACAAAATCCGAACATGAAAGATACAAAACTTTATGAACAGATCCCGGGCATGCAACGACTGTGGCCAAATGTCTGCATGAGCCTGCCGCGCCTGCGTGTCCCACGTGTAATCAAAGACCGATGCGAAAATCAAGTTTGCGTTGGGCCATGTTCCCTTCTTGACTTCGGAATACGTGGGAGCAGAATATAGGTATGACGTGTAATTGCAGAACTCATGACAAACCACTGCACCGCGAAACCACCATCATGCCAACAGGGATACGAAGCAAAAATCTGCCAGGCGCAACCAGGTTCACACTCATCGAGCTGCTGGTTGTCATCTCCATCATTGCGATCCTCGCCTCGATGCTGTTGCCGGCGCTGCAGATGGCCAAGTCCAAGGCAATGACAACCGTATGCATCGGTAACATGAAGCAGCTGGGAATCGGGATCCACATGTATGCCGGCGACAATGAGAGTTATCTGCCGCACTACTCGGTTAATCAATGGGGGCATCCCTTCCTGGGCGAGTGGTTCCTGATTTTCGAGGACTATGTTGCCTCCGTTACACTGGACGGGTCGCAGAGAAACCTTTTTGACCTTGGCCGAAAAGTACCCACATTCGATTGTCCGCAAACCACTGATAAAACCTGGATAGCCGGTGCCGGCCACTCTGAATACGGTCCGAAAACCTATGATTATATGTTCGGCTATGACGGCTCAGTGTCGGGAGGTTGTCCCCCGCCCAGCAATATATATGCATTGGCTTGCCTCAAACTCGAGAGAATTCACTTCGCAGATGCGATAATCCTGGTCGATCATCTCGAAACGCTGAATTGGAATGCCCAGACCTCGGGAGCCGGGGGCCAGGTGTGGAACGGCTCTAACTTTAATGGTCTCGCCGCGTACTTCTCACCCGGCATCCACCACAACGACGGTGCGGTCGTCCTGCTGCCGGACGGTCGCGCAGGACGGTACAACTGGCTGGATTACCGTCGCCCAGGCGGTGAGCCCCTTGAGTACTTGTACCAACCGTGAACTGGGTAAGAGAATTGACCTGTTTTCCGGTCGAATCGAGTTCCCAAGTTTTTCCTTTTAATCTCCGACCTTGTCTGCCGTTCGTGCTATTCGGATCTACGCCGGGCAATACGAAAACAACTTCGCCGAACTCACCGCCAGTTCCACGCGCAAGCCTTCGGTCGCCAGTTCGTGTCCAGTGACAAGGTCCCCATCGCCAGTAGCTTCATCGGTAACTCGATAACCCCGGTCGCTATCGATGGCGCGCAGACGCAGCCGTTGAACCGCCGTCTCGCCGGTGCAACGGAACACAAAGACGATACCCGTTTCCGGGCCATCGCAGAATTGCGCGGCGTCCCAGTCGGCTTCGGATTGCGGCGGCGGCAGCAGACGATAGAAGTCCTTGACCAGCAAATGGCGAATGCGCTTGAAGACACCGATCCAGTGGCGGCCGCGCGACCGTACGTCGGCCGGCCACTTGGCGATATGCCCCGCCAGCATGAATTCACCCGCCATCCGGCCGAGAAACGCGATATCGGAGTAATCACATTCGGTTGCCCGGGTATCGTCGTTCCCTGACACGCTGAGTGCCATCGCCAGATAGTTGCCGGGCACAAATGTGTTGGCACCGAACTGCGCGAACGAACAGGTGAACGGGTTCCAGGTGTTGTCACTGAGCCAGGAACAATGATGGCGGCCCAGCGTGCCCAGGTCGATATTGTTGCCGCCGCCGTTGTTGAGCTCGAGCATCAGGTGGGGGTTACGACGCGTCACCGATTCCAATACATAGTACAAGCCTTCGAAATGGGCAAAGCGTATGGTGCCGTGAGGATCTATCATGTCCCAGTCGAACAGAATGGTATCATCGATCAAGTCCCAACGCGTACAGCCGTGGACAAGTGCCTTTTTACCGCCCAGCGGGTCGCAATAGAAATCAGCACGCAAGTACCGCAAATCGAACCGCGCGCACCAGCTGCTGATCATTTCGATCATGTGGTCGCACGCATCGCGCCGACTGAAGTTGTACTTGAGCGGTCGGTATCTCTCCGGTAAATCATAGTAGAATTCCGGGTGCGCGGTCGGCAGTTTTGTGCCAGGCCAGGCGGTGCCGTCGACATAGAGGCCCACACCGACGCCACGGGCCCGCGCGTACGCACTGAATGCTTCATAGCCATCGGGAAACTTTCCGAGATCGACTTCCCAATCACCGACCCCATGCGGATATCCACCAGCATACCAACCCGCATCCACCATGAACATCTCGACCCCCATTTCTGCGGCGGCATCGACGTGTGGGAAAAGGTCGTCCTGGGTAAAGTCGTCCTCGAATCCCGGCCACACCGAGTAGGCCACGGCCGGGAGTGTCGGTTTGCCCTGGTAATGGGGCGTCAGGCAGTCGTATATGTAACGTCGACAGGCGTTCGTGCCGGACTCAAAACCGTTTTCAAAGAAACCAATGTGTGCAGCCGGCAGCGCGATAGAAGCGCTCGACGCAAGCACGAGATTCGACACTTGCGGACCGACACGGATGTCGATGACGTCCGGTGCATCGCCAAAGGTGACGGCAGCCTCCCACATCCCCGACCACTCGAGGCCGAAGAAGAAACCGGGACTGTCCCAGGCGGCTTCCGGGCAAAACATGAACAACGGCAAATACTTCGCTGAAGAACCGGTGCGCCGCTCCCCCACCCCGTCGCTCGAAAACATCACCGGCCTCGGGAAATGCGGCACGATCTCGCGCGGCCGAAAGGCATCCGGTGGATACTCCCGCGCGTGTGGCCAGCCGCAGGCGTTTGCCGCACCGCTACAGCACTTGATCCGCGGACCCGCGACATCCGTGAGCCGCAGGGATAACGGGGCTGCCCCGGTACAGGTAACGGCTGATGCCGAGGTATTGGTCAGGGTTGTCTGATAGACGGCGACACGATGCCCCGACAACAGACGCACAGTACATACGGCCTCCAGGCCGGTGGCGGACCGATAGACGATGGTGCATTCGTCATCACGTTGGTTTTCGACCGAGGTCCGGGTCCAGTCGACAGGGCCGGCGGCCTGGTCAACCGCAAAGCCACAGCCAGGCTGAAGGCGTTTGGCAACAGCAGCAGATGCGATAAGTCCCGGAAGTACGGGCAGCTGGCCGGCCTGGTCGTAGTCAATTATCATCGACAGCCCGCCGAGCAGTTACGGCAAAGGTCGCGCTGCAAGCCGCCGCAACAACAAGAAAAAGGACAGGGGAACAACGCATTTGCGGGATCTGCCATTGCACACTATCCCAGCAGTTCCGCCATCCGCACCATGCCGGGTTTCGGCGTGAAACGAAAAGCCTCGGCATAGGTTACGCCGGACTCGAAGCCTCGATAACGCGCCCGTGACCTTGCAAGGTCGACGATGTCGCCGTCACCCGGGCCTTCGAGCGGGATCTGTGACTTGTGGCAGTATTGCGCCTGCGCCTTGATGTCGCTGTAATCGGTGATGTCCACAAACACATCCGGTTCGAAGGGAACGCAGACAGCGTCATAATAGTAGAGCGCCGGAGAGAACGGATCGCCGGACGTCGCTGCTTCGATCGGGCACAGATACCAGGCTTCGAGCACACACTGGCTCGTACTCATGTGATCGAAATGATAGTCGTGCGGCGGGTGCGTCATGATGATGTCGGGACGAATCTGCAGCATTTGCTCGACCATCGCATCACAAGCTTCGGCTGTCGCGCGGAATCCCCCTTCGTCGTACCCCATGAAAACAGTTTCGATGTCCAGGACCGCGGCCGCATCAAGCGACTCCTGATTGCGGACCGCAATGGTCTCATCGTTCATGGCGCCGCGACTCCAACGGCCGTTGGTCATGACGACAGACACGACGCGCCAGCCGGCTTTCCGGTGGCGGACCATCAGACCGGCGGCGTTACCCTCGTTGTCGTCGTGGTGGGCTCCGACGACCATCAGCGTTTTCGGCGAACTGCTCATGCTTTCCTCTACTTGTGAAGCAATCGTGCTCGAGGTCGCGACAAACTCTGTCACAGAATGACGATAAGGTAAGAGTGGGTGTCGGGCGCCGCAACCGGATCAACACGAAACTATCACTCGAAATAATTTCTCAAAATAAGTTGACAATAGTAAAAACATCTGACCCCACTCCCCCCCCCGTTGAGGTCACCGAGGCGGGTCCGCCTTAGGCGGATTCCGCATTCGTGTGCACCGATCAGCTTATAATCCCGTCGCCCGTAGCCGAGCGTTCGATTCGTCTTCTTCGTTCCGCAGATCGTGCCACTCGCTCAGTTTGGTTTGCTTTCCCGTTCGTGCGGATGGCGGTGGCGGCCACGACGTGTATCAGTTCTTCGCGCTCGCGGAAATGGTACTCGGGCCAAGTCGGCAAGCGCCAGTCATAGCGCAACGCCAGTTGCCCGCGCGGTCTGCCCGCCGCAGGGCCAGCGATGCCGGTCGCGATATTACTTTTCCCAGAAGTAATATCTGCCGAACTTAGAGGCGTACTTATCGGGGTCGGTGTCCTTCCGCCACAGCCAGGAGACATGGCCATCGATGTAGAGAATGCTGCCGCCCCATGGCAGGTATTGCCATTCTTTGTGGGCGGAGAATATCCTTGGCATCCCCCATGAGTCGGGCGCGGGATGGTTAGCGGCTTCCTGGAGGTTGAAGTTGGTACAGCGGTTGGTATCGGCGGAAATAACCGACATTTGTCCGAACTGGTCGTCGCGGTCGGTCAGTGACGCTGGCGAGCGCGGGGCATAGTCGGTACCGATCGGGTGCACGCCGGGGTAGTAGATATAGTCGCTGGCG